>JBEKEI010000029.1:0-34200 GCA_050013915.1 Roseiarcus sp. | reverse complement strand
CTCGCCGCGCTCGGCAATCCCGCCGAGGGCCAGCTGGTCCGCCGCGAAGGCCGCCAGAGCCCGGGCAACGACGACGCCGGCGCCGGCGCGCTGGCGGCCTGGGAGCCGGGCGCGGCGGTCGGCCCGCCCGACGCGCTCCATCATCTGATCGCGGAGATCGACAGCCTCGACGAAACGGACGCGCTCGGCTCGGTCGGCAGACTGGCCGATCAGAGCGAGGTCGCCCTGTTCCGCCTCGGCGGCGTTCTGGCGCGGCTCAAGGCCGAGGGCTGGCCGGAGTCCCGTGGCTCGTTCAAGGAATTCGTCGAGGCCGAACACGGGATTCCCTATGGAAAGGCGGTCCAGTGGATGGCGCTCTATGGCCAGCTCGCCCGCAGCGAGGTCGCCTGGGAGAAGGTGCGCCGGCTCGGCTGGAGCAAGCTCAAGGAAATCGCCGGCGTCATCACGCCCGACAACGTCGATGAATGGGTCGCGATCGCGCAGGCGAGCACGACGCGCACGCTGATCGCCCGCGTCGCCGAGCACAAGAACGCCGGCGCCCGGAAGGCGATCGCCCATGACGGCGCCGAGGCGGTCACCCGGATGTCGTTCAGCCTTCGTCCCGCCCAGAAGGGCGCGATCCAGGCGGCGATCGAAAAGGCGAGGACGGACGGCGGCGCGCGCGCCCCCGCCGTCGCGCTCGAGACGATCTGCGCGAACTATCTCTCGGGGGCGACCTTCGACCACGAGGCCAAGGCGATGGGTCTCGAGGCCTGCGTCAAGGTCATCGAATCGGCCTATCCGAACGCGAAGATCGCGGTGCAGCCGGCCTGACGGCGCGGTGGGCGCGCCCGGATTGCCGGCGACGCGCCCATCGCGCCGTCATCGTCCCGCTCTGAACCGAGGGCGCCTCGACCAATCCCGATCCGCCCGCGCCGCCCGCGCCGGCCGCTCCGCCAACCTCGGCGCGCGCGACCGGCCAAACGCGCGCCCGGCATGGCGCCGGTTCGCAGGGGAACGTCCGTCGCCGGGGAGGCGGCGGAGCCGGGGTGGCCGCGCGTCATATCCGCCGTCGCCGGACGCCGGCGGCGCGAGGCCGCATCGGGGAGCAGGCCGGGGCCAACGGCAGGATCGCGCGGATTGCCTTGCCGGCGGCAGCTGCCCGGGTCGGCGCAATGGCCCTGTTGATCGCGTCGGCCGGGCGCATCATGCGTCAGAGCCGCGCTTGCGCGCCGATTGACAAACGCGGCGGCAGGGCGGCAAGTTCGCAACCGGCTGAAGATTTGTGCTCGGCCGGCTGGCGTATTCTGGCGATGGCGGCCTCGCCGAGCCGTATCGGGATGGCGATCTCCGGGTCACGGACGACGTTGCGCGGTTTTCTCGCCACACGGCGCAGAGGCAAGCCGCGGGGTGGCGCTTCTCCCGGCAATGGAACTGGGGAGACCTCGGCGTCGCGTAGCCCTGGCGAGGGCATCCGCACGCGGCGCCGAAAGCCGTGCAACGATCCCGAGGGCAAGCCGGATGCGGGCCGTCCGCGCGCCCGGTTTGAGCAGCGGGCGGGGAAACGGAGCTTTGCCGCATGGCCCAGGCCAACGCGCCCTTTCTCGACTCCACATTGGATGGCTCTCGCGCGCCATGGCCGGATCTGACTTATGCCGCCTGGCGTGAGACGGCGGCGACCTTGCATCTCTGGACCCAGATCGTCGGCAAGATCCGGTTGACCCTGACCCCTTGGGTCAACCACAGCTGGCAGGTTCCGCTCTATCTGACCGCGCGCGGACTCGGCACCTCGCCAATACCGGTCAAGGGCGAAATCTTCGAGATCGAGTTCGACTTTTGCAGCCATCGCCTCTCCGTCCGCATGAGCAATGGCGAGGAAGGCTCCTTTTCGCTCAGGCCACAATCGGTGGCCGATTTTTATCGCGAGGCGATGGATCTCGTGGGTGGGCTCGGGGTCAGCGTCGCGATCAACGAGCTTGCCAATGAGATCCAGAACCCTGTCCGCTTTTCGCAGGATCGGATCCATTGCGCTTATGACGCGGCCGCCGCCCATCGCTTCTGGCGGGCGCTGGTGAACGCGGATCGCCTCTTCAGGCTCTTTCGCAGCGGCTTCGTCGGCAAGGTCAGCCCGGTCCATTTCTTCTGGGGCAGCTTCGACCTGGCGGTAACCCGATTTTCCGGCCGGCCCGCGCCCCGTCATCCCGGCGGCGTGCCCGGACTCCCCGACGAGGTGACGCGCGAGGCGTATTCGCATGAAGTGAGCAGCGCCGGTTTCTGGCCGGGCGCCGACGAGTTCCCGTGCGCGGCGTTTTACTCCTACGCCTATCCCGAACCGGCGGGTTTCCGCGAAAGGAGGGTGACGCCCGGCGCGCATTTCGACACGACGCTCGGGGAATTCATCCTCCCCTACGACACGGTGGCGGCCGCGCCCGACCCGGAGGCGCTTTTGCTCGATTTCCTGTCGACCACCTATGCAGCCGCCGCCGACACAGGCGGCTGGGACCGGGCCGCGCTCGAATGCCCGATCGGACTTCCCGGACGGGTGCGGCCGCTTTGAGGTCGTGGCTTCGCGACAGGCTGAAAGCCGCTGCCGACCCTCCAGGCCGACCTCAGCCTCTGGATGGTGAACGTCGCGGCGACGGCGCGCCACGATCGACGCCCGGCGGATGAAGCGCCGCAACGTTCCTCAGCCGCTTCATCCAAATCAACCCCCACCAACTTGCCCCGCCGTCCTTTGGGCGATAATCAATCGGCGCACATGGGGGGTTTGCGCAGACCCGCCTCGCGCGGCGGCGATTGGCCGACGTTGGCAGCCTCGAGAGAACCGTCCCTTGCGTCAAGACCCGCAGCGCTCGCCGGCGGCGCGGCGTTCGTGAGTCTGAGTGGCGTGGCGATCGCCGGGTTCGACGTCGAGGCCTCGGCAGCGCGAGCGCCGGGACCATCCTCCAATCAGCGGGAGAGGCATCCGATGGACACGATCACAACCAGGGACGGGGTCAGGATTTTTTACAAGGACTGGGGCAAAGGCCAGCCCATCGTGTTCAGCCATGGCTGGCCGCTTTCCGCCGACGACTGGGACGCCCAGATGTTGTTCTTTCTCGGCCGCGGCTATCGCGTCATCGCTCATGACCGCCGCGGCCACGGCCGCTCGTCTCAGGTGAGCGACGGGCACGATATGGATCACTATGCCGACGATCTCGCGGCGCTGACCGCCCACCTCGACCTGAAGGACGCGGTTCACGTCGGTCACTCCACCGGCGGCGGCGAGGTGGCGCGGTATCTGGGTCGCCATGGCGAAAGCCGCGTCGCCAAGGCCGTCCTGATCAGCGCGGTGCCTCCGTTGATGGTGAAGACGCCGGCAAATCCGGGCGGCCTGCCGAGGGAAGTCTTCGATGGATTGCAGGCGCAGCTCGCCGCCAACCGCTCGCAGTTCTATCGGGATCTGCCGGCGGGGCCATTCTACGGGTTCAATCGGCCCGGAGCGAAATCCTCCGAGGCGATCATCGAAAACTGGTGGCGGCAGGGCATGATGGGCGGCGCCAAGGCCCATTACGACGGCATCGTCGCCTTTTCGCAGACGGACTTCACCGACGACCTCAAGAGGATCACTGTCCCGGTGTTGGTCATGCATGGCGACGACGATCAGATCGTCCCTTACGCCGACGCCGGCCCGCTCTCGGCAAAACTGGTGAAGAACGGGACGTTGAAGACCTACAAGGGGTTTCCGCACGGCATGCCGACCACCCAGGCCGAAACGATCAACGCCGACCTGCTGGCCTTCCTGAAGTCGTGACGTCGAACGAGTCCGTTCGGGAACGCCGCGACGACGACGCCATCCGTGCAATGGCGTCGCCGCGCCGGAACCCCCGATGTTCCGGCCGCGGCATCGACGGCGATTCCGATCCTCGAGGCTGAGGGCCGCGCACCCTGGCCGGGCAAAGTCCCCTGACCTTCGTCGATGACGACCGCGCTCGCGCCTGCTGCGGGCGCCTGTTCGAGAAAGCGCGGGCCGCCGGCCATCTGCCGGATCGGGTCGGCAGGCGAGTCGGGCGGCACGAATGATCGAGCTCCTCTGGCGCCGGGAGCGTCCGATCCACCGGCCGGGCGCTGCGGGCTCGCTTGACGCTCGTCGCGGAACCATTTCGCGTTCGCGGCATTCGTGACTCGTTGGAGGGTGTTGTGGCCTCATCTGCTCATGGCGCGCGCTTCCGCCGCGGTTGGACGCTGGCGATTGTCGTCTTGGCGGTCGGGCTCGGGGCGTATCTTGCGTGGCGCCAGTTTGTCGGGAATGGCGCAGGGGCGGCGGCCCGGGCCGATGGCGGCGAGCCACAGCCCGCGGCGATTCCGGTGACTGTCGCCGAGGTGCAGACAGCCGATTTCCCGGTTTATTTGAACGGGCTCGGCGTCGTCGAGCCTTACGACACCGTCACCGTGAGCAGTCGCGTCGACGGCGAGGTCGTCAAGGTCGATTTCAAACAGGGCCAGATGGTCAAGGAGGGCGACATTCTCGCGCAGATCGATCCGCGGCCATATCAGGCGGCCCTCGATCAAGCGCTCGCGAAGAAGGCGCAGGACGAAGCGAGCCTCAAGAACGCGCAACTCAACCTCCAACGCTATTCCACCCTCGCACAACAGGATTTCGCCTCGCGTCAACAACTCGACACTCAACAGGCGACGGTCGACCAACTGATTGCGCAGATCAAGGGCGACCAAGCGGCGATCGACAACGCCCAGACGCAGGTGAGCTATACGACGATCCGATCGCCGCTCTCCGGGAGAACCGGCTTCCGCCTCGTCGATCCCGGCAACATCGTCCATGCGGCCAGCACGACGGGCATCGTGACGATCGTCAAATTGCAACCGATCTCGGTGGTGTTCACGGCTCCCGAGGAGGACATTCCGCAAATCAATCAAGCGCTCGCCGCGGGCATGGTGCCGGTGACCGCGCTGAGTTCGGACGGTCAGACAAAGCTCTCGCAAGGCAAGCTCGCCCTCGTCAACAACGCGGTCGACCAGGCGAGCGGCGACATCCGCATGAAAGCGACATTCGAGAACGCCGACAACGCCTTGTGGCCCGGCCTTTCGGTTTCGACGCTCCTGCTGGTCGAGACGTTGAAGCAGGTTGCGGTGGTGCCCGCCGATACCGTCCAGCGCGGACCGAACGGCCTCTACGCCTACGTCGTCGGGGACGACAATAAGGTCGAGACGCACGACATCAAGGTCGGTCAGGAGGGCAACGGGCTGGCTGTCGTCTCGCAGGGGTTGTCGCCCGGCCAGAGGGTGGTGACCTCGGGGCAATACCGGCTCCAGCAAGGCGCGCTGGTCCAGCCGAACGAGGCGGCCTCTCCCGCCGCGCCCGAACAGGCGATGCAGAACGCTCCCGCCAAGGCGCCCTAGTCATGGCGGGCAACATCTCCGAGCCGTTCATCCGGCATCCGATCGCGACCTCGCTGCTGATGGTCGGCATTCTGTTCGTCGGCATCGTCGCCTATCCGAGATTGCCGGTCGCGCCGCTGCCCCAGGTCGACTTCCCCACCCTTCAGGTTTCGGCGCTGCTTCCCGGCGCTAGTCCCGAGACCATGGCCTCCGCCGTCGCCCAGCCGCTCGAGACCCAATTCGCGCAGATTGCAGGCGTCTCGCAAATGACCTCGATCAGCACGCTCGGGTCGACTGCGATCACCATTCAGTTCGACCTCAGCCGCGACATCGACGGCGCGTCGAGCGACGTGCTGGCCGCGATCAACGCCGCGGGCGGGCAATTGCCGAAGGATCTGCCAACTCCGCCGAGCTACAAGAAGGTCAATCCGGCGGACTCGCCCATCCTTCTGCTCGCCGCCACCTCCGAGACGCTGCCGCTGACCGAGGTCGACGACAATATCGAGACCAAGCTCGTCCAACAGGTCAGTCAGATCGCCGGTGTCGCGCAAGTCACCGTCGGTGGCCAGCAAAAACCGGCGATCCGTATCCAGCTCGACCCGGCCAAGCTGGTCGCCAAAGGCCTGTCGCTCGAAGACGTGCGAACGCCCCTCTCGGTGGCTACGGTGGACGATCCCAAGGGCACGATCTACAGCGGGACCCGCGCATTCACGATCTACACCAACGATCAGCTCACCCAGCCGAAGAATTGGAACAACGTCATCATCGCCTACCGCGACGGCGGCGCGCTGCGCGTGCGCGACGTCGGCCAGGCGGTGACCGGCCCGCAGGACACGACGCAGGCGGCCTGGGCCGATGGCAAGCGCAGCATATTTCTGGTGATCTACAAGCAGCCTGGCGCCAATGTCATCGACACTGTCGACAAGATCATGGCCGAGCTGCCGCGCATCAAGGCGTCGATGCCGCCGGCGATCAAGATTTTCACATTGAGCGACCGCACCCAGACGATCCGGGCTTCAGTTCATGACGTGCAGTTCACGCTCCTGCTCACCATCGCGCTCGTAGTGATGGTGATCTTCGTCTTCCTGCGCAATCTCTGGGCGACGATCATCCCGAGCGTCACGGTGCCCTTGGCGTTGCTCGGCGCCTGCGCGCTGATGTGGAGCGCGGGCTACACTCTCGACAATCTATCGCTGATGGCGTTGACGATTTCCGTCGGCTTCGTGGTCGACGACGCGATCGTCATGCTCGAGAACATCACGCGCTACATCGAGGAGGGCGAAGCGCCGTTCGCGGCGGCGTTGCGAGGTTCGCGCGAGATCGGCTTCACCATCATGTCGATCAGCATTTCTCTGATCGCTGTGCTGATTCCGCTTCTGCTGATGGGCGGCATCATCGGGAGGCTGTTTCGCGAATTCGCGGTGACGCTGTCGATGACCATCGTCGTTTCGGCCGTAGTTTCGCTGACGCTGACGCCGATGATGGCCTCGCGCTTCCTGAAATCGGGGAAAGAGGCCCATCACGGCCGTCTGTACGCCCTGAGCGAGCGCGGATTCGAGGCGATGTTGAATGGCTACGAGCGGGGTCTCGACATCGTGCTCGAATACCGATTTGTCACGTTGCTTGTTTTTCTCGGGACGCTGGCCTTGTCGGTTTATCTCTTCGTCATCATCCCGAAGGGTTTCTTCCCTCAGCAGGACACCGGGTTGATCACCGGCATATCCGAGGCTGCACAGGACATTTCCATCACCGACATGATGAGACATCAGGCCGCGCTCGGCGCAGTCGTCCAGAAGGATCCGGCCGTCGACCACGTGGCGATGGCGATGGGCGGCGCCGGCAATCCGCTCAATACCGGGCGGATGTTCATTACCTTGAAACCGCGCAATCAACGCACGGCGAACGCTGGTCAGATCATCGCGCGATTGGGTCCGCAGCTCGACAAGGTCGAAGGCGCGAAGCTATTTCTTCAGGCGGCGCAGGACGTGACCGTCGGCGGACGCGCCTCGCGCACCCAATACCAGTACACCCTCCAGGATTCCGATTTCGGCGAACTGAACGAATGGGCGCCGAAAATGCTCGCCAGGATGCAGAGCCTGCCCGAACTGCGCGACGTCGCCTCCGACCAGGAGACCGCGGGCACGACGCTGACGCTGACCTTTGATCGCGATCAGGCCTCGCGCTACGGGTTGACGGCGCAGACGATCGACGACACGCTCTACGACGCCTTCGGCCAGCGTCAGATCGCCCTGTATTTCACCCAGTTGTCGAGCTACGAGGTGATCATGGAGGTCCTGCCGAGCCTCCAGAACGATTTGGCGACTCTCGACAAGATCTTTCTGAAATCGACGACGACCGGCGGCGAGGCGCCGCTCTCCACCTTCGCGAAATGGACGACGACGCCCGTCCAACCTCTGTCGATCAACCACCAGGGCCAGTTCCCGGCGACGACCATCAGCTTCAATCTGGCGCCGGGCGCAGCTCTCAGCCAGGCGACCGAGGCAATCCAGCGCGCGCAGAACGCGCTGAAGCTTCCCGCCACCGTCAGCACCAGCTTTCAGGGCAACGCCCAGGCCTTCCAGGCCTCGCTGACGACAGTGCCGCTGCTGATCGTCGCGGCGTTGGTCGTCGTCTATCTGATCCTCGGCATTCTCTATGAGAGCTACGTCCACCCGCTGACGATCCTCTCGACGCTGCCCTCGGCGGGCGTCGGCGCCCTCGCCATGCTGATGCTGTTTCATTTCGATTTCAGCCTCATCGCGTTGATCGGCGTCATTCTGCTGATCGGCATCGTGAAGAAGAACGGCATCATGCTGGTCGATTTCGCCATCGTCGCGGAGCGGGACGATCATCTGTCCGCTCATGACGCCGTGCGGCGCGCGGCGCTGCTTCGCTTCCGACCGATCATGATGACGACGATGGCGGCGATGCTCGGGGGCATACCACTCATGCTTGGGACTGGCACCGGCTCCGAGGTCAGGCAGCCGCTCGGTTACGCGATGGTCGGCGGCCTCATCGTAAGTCAGGCGCTGACGCTGTTCACCACGCCGGTCATTTATATCTATCTCGACGAGTTGTCCGATTGGCTGCTGGGCCGGCGCGCCGCCGGACCCCGGGAGGAGCGCCAGCCCAATAGGGAAGGCGTCGCCACGACCTGAGCGGCGCGAGGCCCGGCAGCTGGAACGCCGGCCCGATTGTCGGCGTTGCGTCCGAGAATTCCGGAGAAGCCCAGCACGTGACGATCGAAGCGCCCGATTCGCCGGCCACCCGCGTCGAGGGCACCCAGGAGGGCCGTCGACTCGCCGATCTTTCGTCGGGCGCCCCCTGGCGCCGATGGGGGCCTTACCTCAGCGAACGGCAATGGGGCACCGTGCGAGAGGATTACAGCGCGGACGGCTCGGCATGGGAATATTTTCCCCATGACGATTCTCGCAGCCGCGCCTATCGCTGGGGTGAGGATGGGCTGGGCGGGTTTGCCGACGACAAGCTGCAAATCTGCATGAGCGTCGCGCTGTGGAACGGTCATGACCCCATTCTGAAAGAGCGGCTGTTCGGCTTGACCAACGCCGAAGGCAATCACGGCGAAGACGTCAAGGAACTCTATTACTATCTCGATGGCGTGCCGACCCACGCCTATATGAAGATGCTCTACAAATATCCGCAGGCTGCGTTCCCCTATGACCAGCTGGTGGCGGTCAACGCGGCGCGCGGGCTGGATGAGCGCGAATATGAGCTGATCGACACCGGGATCTTCGACGACGACCGCTATTTCGACGTCGAGATCGAATATGCGAAAGCCGCCCCGGACGACATTCTCCTGCGCGTCACCGCGCACAATCGCGGCGCCGCGCGCGCGAGGCTCCATGTCCTGCCGCAAATCTGGGCGCGCAACATCTGGGCGTGGAATCCGGTTCCGGCCAAGCCGCGGCTGGAGGCGGACGGCGCCGAAGGAATCCTCGTCGCTCATCCCAATCTGCCGCCGATGCGGATGGCCTGCGAAGGCGCGGCGGCATTGCTGTTTTGCGACAACGACACCAACAGCCGCCGGCTCCACGGCGCCCAGGCCGCCGGCTATTTCAAGGATGGCGTCAACGACGCCGTCGTCAAGGGCGACCGGTCGGCGGTCAATCCGCAGCGCCGCGGCACCAAGGCCGCCGCTCATTACGTGCTGGATGTCGCCGGCGGCGGAAGCCGGTCGGCCTGCGTCAGGCTGAAGCGGAGCGACGGCACGGCGCGGACTGTCGGCGCCGACGCCGTCTTTGCTGCGCGACGAGCCGAGGCCGACGAATTCTACGCCGCCGTGCAATCGGGCGTCGCGGATCCGGATCAGCGGCTGGTGCAGCGCCAGGCCTTTGCAGGAATGCTGTGGTGCAAACAATTCTACGGCTATGACGTCCGTCGATGGCTGCAAGGCGATCCCTCGCAGCCGGCGCCGCCGCCGGCGCGCGAGGAGGGGCGCAACGCGCAATGGGACCATCTGGCGATGGGCGTGGTCGGCGATCTCTCGCCGGGCGACGTCATGTCGATGCCCGACGCCTGGGAATATCCCTGGTTCGCAGCCTGGGACCTCGCGTTCCATTGCGTGACGTTCGCGCTGATCGATCCGCAATTCGCCAAGGGGCAATTGATCCTGCTCACCCAGGCGCGCGCGCTCCATCCCGACGGCCAGATGCCTGCCTATGAATGGAATTTCAGCGATGTGAATCCGCCGGTGCAGGCCTGGGCCGCGCTGCAAATCTATGAGATCGATCGCAAGCAGTCCGGCGCCGGCGACGCCGTATTCCTGGAGCGCGTCTTTCACAAGCTGATGTTGAACTTCACTTGGTGGGTCAACCGCGAGGACCATGACGGGCGCAATATTTTTCAAGGCGGATTCCTCGGTCTCGACAATATCGGCCTGTTTGATTTGCGCACGCCCCTGCCGGGCGGCGGCTATCTCGACCAATCCGACGGCACCGCCTGGGTCTCGGCGTTTGCGCTCAACATGATGCGCATTGCGCTGGAACTCTCCCTGGCCAACCACGTGTTCGAGGATCTCGCGACCAAGTTTTTCGAGCATTTCATCTATATCGCCGAGGCCGTCCACGCCACCGGCGGGGCGAATGACACAGGCTTGTGGGACGACCAGGACAAGTTCTACTACGATGTTCTTCGGACCCCGGGCCACGCGGGCCAGGTGCTGCGCATCCGCTCGATCGTCGGCCTCGTGCCGCTGCTGGCGGTCGAGGTGCTCCACGAAGACTTCACGACCGCGCTGCCGACGTTCGCCGAGCGGCTCGACTGGTTCGTCGAACATCGACCCGATCTGGCGCGGCTCGTGTCGAACTGGCGCCAGCCCAACCCGCAGGGGTTTCGCTTGTTGTCGCTGGTGCGGCGCTACCGGCTGACCTGCGTCCTGTCACGCATGCTGGATGAAGAGGAGTTCCTGTCGGATTTCGGGATCCGGTCCGTCTCGAAATACCACCAGGACCATCCCTTCCTGCTCCGGCAGAGCGGCGAAAGCTTCAGCGTCGCCTACACGCCAGGCGAGGGGACCACCAGGATCTACGGCGGAAACTCGAACTGGCGCGGCCCGATCTGGATGCCGATCAACTATCTCATTGTCGAGGCGCTCCATAAGCTCCACAAATTCCACGGCGACGCCTTCCAGATCGAGTGCCCGACCAGATCGGGGAAATTTCTCTCGCTCGAAGGCGTCGCGCTGGAGTTGACCCGGCGCCTGCACGGGCTGTTCCTCAAGGATGGCGCCGGCCGGCGCGCCTATCTCGGCGAATCCAATCGCCAGTGGGAGGACGCCAACTTTCGCGACAATCTGCTGTTCTACGAATACTTTCACGGCGACACCGGGCGCGGGCTGGGCGCCTCGCATCAAACGGGATGGACAGGGCTCATCGCGCTGTTGCTCAATCCGACCGAGCAGGACGATCCGACCCACGTCGCGCCCGCCGCCCCCGGCGCAAGCCCGTGATCGACCCGCCGCCGAGCATCGCCGGTCAATCCGGCGGCGCCTCGATCACCAGCCGATGACCGTCCGGGTCGAGAAGACTGCGTTGGCCGACCGCCTCGCGACCATCGGATCGCGGCGCGGCTTCGAGCACCAGACGGGTGGCGGCGACGTCGTCGTTGCGCAGCAGGCCCCTGTCCGTGCGCGCCTCGCGATAACGCAGAAGTTCGATGTGAGGCGTTTGCCGGGCGGTCGCGAGCGCGGTGACTTCGACGTCGGGCGCATCGAGACCATCGAGCCGCGCCTGTTCGGCGCCGCGATTGTGCGACCTCCCGGAAACCCTGAAGCCGAGTTGCTCGTAGAACGCCGTGCTGCGCGCCGTGTCCGCCACGCTGATCGCGGAATGATCGATGCCGAGGCAAGGGCCTTCCCGATGACCGGCCCGCCAGCGGCGCGGCGACTTATCCGCGGCAAAGGCGATGAGTTCCAGAGGATGGCCCTCGGGATCACGGAACTTGAAAGCGGTCGCGCCTCCCGAGGTTGCGGGCAGGCGCACGGGACCCTCGCTCGATATCGCGCGCCAGCCGGAAACTCCCAGAAGGCGGCGATACGCCGCGTCCATATCCGCCACGACAATCGCAAAGTGCTGGAAGGCTATGTCGGATGCAGCCGCGTCGGGCGGATAAGGTCGGCCGGGCAGCGCGAATTCCAGCAATTCGACGATCTCTTCGCCGAGGCCGAGCAGGCAGCGGCGCGCGCCTCCCTGGACGCCCATCAGGGTGTCGAATTGCGCGCCCGAACGGCGTTCCTCGCCGAGCCGGCGAAACCCGAGCGCGCGCTCGTAGAAGATCGCGAGCTGCCCAGCCCCGCGCGCCGTCAGGCTGATGCGAGCGAGCCTGGCGATCACGGTCATTTGAACGCGCAAGGGCCGGAGGGGGCGGGCGCCGTGTCGAATTGCACGACCATCAGCACCGCGGGAGCATCGCCGACAGTGCCGGACCGATGCCCGCGCTTGCCGTCGACCACGCGGCAGCGCTGGTCGCCGCCGAACGACAATTCGCCCGCGCCCATCTCGACTCGCACGCCGTCCATCGCTTCGACGAACCATCGCCCGGAGAGAGGGATGATCCATTGCGGCTTCGGATTTTCGTGCCAATCGCCGATCCAGCGGACCGGTTGCACCGTGACCATCGTCGACATGGCGCCGCTCGTCTTGAGGCCCTGCCATTGCGGCGCGGCCGGCGCCTGCATTGATTTCAGCGCGAAGTCGATCATGACGCAGCGACTGAGCCGGCTGACGCCTTCCGCGTCCGTCCACAGATGCCAGTATGGGACAGTGGGATGGTCCACCATATCAACCGCCCCGCGTGTCGGTGAGTTCGTAAGGATGCGAAGAGCCCAGCGGGCTCTCGAAGAATCCTCGAACCCCCGATGCGTTCGAACCGAACGTCAGCATCAGGAAGCCGCCGGCGACGGCGAGGTTCTTCAGGAAATCCCAGAACAGCTCGCGCCCCTGGCTGGGCCCCCGCAGACGAAAATCCGCCGCTTTCCAGAACGGCTTCCACAGGACCGCGGTGACGACGCAATAGGCGGCGAGAATGAGAGCGGCGAGCCGGTCCGCGACGCCGATCAGAACAGCGAGCGACATGAAGAGCTCGACTCCGAGCCCGCCGAGAATGAGGATCGTGGCGAGCGGACGCGAGGGCGCAGCCTGCTCGGCCTGGTCCAAGGCGTGCCCGAAATTGACGAGCTTGTCGAGCGCGCTGAACGGGAGAAACAGCATCACCAGCAGACAGCGCGCGGCCAGGACGATGAGGATGCTCGACACGGCTGGTCTCCTGTCCACGCGTCGGACTACGCGCCGAGGCGCGCGCAACCTCTCGGTGCGCGGCGCAGTTTACGAGCAGCGCGCAAAATCTGTCCGTGGGCTTCCCGGCTCTTCCGGCCGACACGCATGGCGAGCGCAGGCGCCAAACGCAGGGGGATCGACCGGTGACGACATCCAGTAACGCTACGCCTGCCGTATCGACCGGTCCGTCGCTCGCGCCTCCGAGAATTCTGATCGGCCAGAAAGCGTTGGTGACCGGCGCAAATTCCGGCATCGGCCGTGGCGTCGCCATCGCGTTGGGCCAGGCCGGCGCCGACATCGTCGTCAATTACGTCGACGGCGCCGAGGCCGCGCAGGCCGTCGTCGACGAAATCCAGGGCTTTGGCGTCAGGGCGATCGCTCATCAGGCCGATGTCTCTTCGGAAGATCAGGTCGCCGCCATGTTCAAGCGCATGATCGGCGAGTTCGGAACCATCGACGTTCTCGTGGCCAATGCCGGGCTGCAGCGCGATTCCGCCTTCCATGCGATGACGCTGGCGCAATGGCAGATGGTGCTCAACGTCAATCTGACCGGACAGTTCCTGTGCGCGCGCGAAGCGATCCGCGAGTTCCTGCGGCGCGGCGTGGTGCCCGCCGTTTCCTGCGCCGCGGGCAAGATCATCTGCATGAGTTCGGTGCACCAGCAGATTCCCTGGGGCGGCCACGCCAACTATGCGACCTCCAAGGGCGGCATCAAGCTGATGATGGAAAGCCTCGCCCAGGAGATCGCGCCCCGACGCATCCGGGTCAACGGCATCGCGCCCGGGGCCATCCGAACGCCGATCAACAAGTCGGCCTGGGACACCAAGGAGGCTTATGACCAGTTGATGACGCTGATTCCCTACGGGCGGATCGGCGAGCCGGAAGACATTGCGCGCGCGGCGGTGTGGCTCGCCTCGGACCAGTCCGACTATGTCGTCGGATCGACCCTCTATGTGGATGGCGGCATGACGCTCTATCCGGGCTTTGCAACCGGCGGCTGAAGGAGACCGAGCGTGCCCGATAATCATTACGACGTGATCGTGATCGGCAGCGGGCCCGGCGGCGCCTCGCTCGCGCAGCGATTGGCGCCGACGGGCAAGCGCATACTGCTGCTGGAGCGCGGCGATTACCTCCCGCGCTCCCCCGCCAACTGGGATTCGCAAGTCGTGTTCGTCGACGGCGCCTACCAGGCCAAGGAGACCTGGTATGGCGCGGACGGGCGAGCCTTCCGCCCGGGCCTCCACTATTACGTCGGCGGCAATTCGAAAGTCTACGGCGCCGCGCTGCTGCGGCTGCGCGAGCGCGACTTCGAAGAGGTCGCCCACAGCGATGGCGTCTCGCCCGCCTGGCCGCTGGAATATAGGGATTTCGAGCCCTATTACGCCGAGGCCGAACGGCTTTTCCATGTCCATGGCGCGCGCGGCGAGGACCCGACCGAACCGCCTTCGAGCGGGCCGTTTCCGTTTCCCGCGGTCTCGCATGAGCCGCGCATTCAGGCTTTGAGCGACAGCATGACCCGGAACGGCCTGCGCCCGTTTCATCTGCCGCTCGGCATTCTGCTCGACGAGAAGAACGGCAAGCCGACGCCGACCAGCATCTGCATCCGCTGCGACGCCTTCGACGGTTTCCCCTGCCTCCTCAACGGCAAGGCGGATGCGCAGGTGGTCTGCGTCGATCCGGCCCTGAAGGCCCACGCCAATTTGACGCTGCTGACCGGGGCCTATGTCTCGCGGCTGCAGACCGATCCGAGCGGCAACGCCATTTCCGGCGTCGTGGTGACGCGCGAAGGCAGGCAGGAACGCTACAGCGCCGACATCGTCGTCGTCGCCTGCGGAGCGTTGTCGTCGGCTCTGCTTCTGCTGCGTTCGTCCAGCGACCGGCACCCGCGAGGCCTCGCCAACGGCTCCGACCAGGTGGGGCGCAATTACATGCGCCACAATCAATCGATCCTGATGGCCCTGATGCGCGAACCCAACGACACCGTCTTTCAAAAGACCCTGGCCGTCAGCGACTATTACTTCGGATCCGACGATTGGGAATACCCGCTTGGCCTCATCCAGATGTGCGCGGTCTCGCACGGCGCGCAAATCAGAGGCGAGGCGCTGCCGGCCTGGCTGGAGTGGGTTCCCAAAATGCCATTCGAGGAAATGGCGCGTCGTTCCATGGACTTCTGGCTCTCCAGCGAAGACCTGCCACATCCGGAGAATCGAATTCTCTACGACGGCGAGCGCGTGGTTCTCGACCTGACCGAAAATAATCTGGAGGCGCATCGTCGGCTTAAGAAAAAGCTCGAACACATCCTCAGCGCCGCGGGCGCCAGTCCGGTGCTGCTCGAGCGCAGTCTCTATTTCGGTCAGAACGTTCCGATCGGCGGAACGGCGCATCAGGCGGGAACGGCGCGATTTGGACGTGATCCCTCGACCTCTGTCCTCGATCTCGACTGCAAGGCGCATGAACTCGACAACCTCTACATCGTCGACGCCAGTTTCTTTCCGTCGATCGGCGCGGTGAATCCGACTTTGACGATTATCGCAAATGCGCTCCGCGTGGCCGACTTGATCAAGCGACGGTTGGGCGGCGTTTCGCCCGCGTTGACGCTGGAACCGGCACGCGCGCGATGAGACCCTGGGCAGGGTCTGCGCCCGGGCGATCCGGCGATTCGATCGCCTCACGCCTCGCAAATCGATACCTCCGACTTCGTGTCAACAGCGACGAGCCGGCGATGTCGGTGGGCAATCCCAGTCCCGCTACTCCCTCATCCGATGCACGGGCATCATGTTCGCGTTCAAATTCGAGACGATGATCATCGAGCCGAACACGACCAGCCCGACCACGAAGCAGCCGAACGCAAGCGCGAGGAAGTTGTTGGTTTGGTCCGGCGCGCTCGAAATATGAAGGAAGAACACGAGATGGACGCCCATCTGGCCGATTGCCAGCGCGGCCAGCAGGACGGGAACAGCGGGGCCGTAGACGAGATGCGTTTGCGCGGCCCAAAACGACGCGAGCGTGAGAATGAACGCCAGCCCGAGCCCGATGACGATCCGCGCGAGGCCACCGCGGTCCGCCCGCTCGCCCGCGGGCGGTTGGTCTCCGGTCGCGTCCGCGGCCTGGCGATGCGAGGTCATTTGGTGGCTCCGAGATAGACGATCGTGAACACGCCGATCCAGACGATGTCGAGCGCGTGCCAGAACAGGCTGAAACAGTAGATTCGCCGGCGTACCATCGGCCGAAACCCGAGCGTCGCGACCTGGGCCATCATGATCAGCAGCCACAGCAGCCCGAAGGTCACGTGCAGACCGTGCGTGCCAACGAGCGCGAAGAACGCCGACAGAAACGCGCTGCGCGACGGCCCGGCGCCGTTCGCGACCATATGAGCAAATTCCCTGACCTCGAGGGCGACGAACGCGACGCCGAGCCCGAAGGTGACGGCCGCCGCCGCGAAAACGCCGGGGCGGCTGTCACGCTCGATCGCGATGGAGAAGAGGCCGCAGGCGAAACTCGAGGCCAACAGGCAGAGAGTTTCGGCGAAGACGTGACCCACGTCGAACAAGGCCGGGCCGGTCGGTCCGCCGGCGGTCTGGTTCGCCAGCACCGCATAGGCGGCGAACAGCGCGGAAAACACGACGATGTCGCTGAGGAGGAACAGCCAGAAACCATAACCCACGACCACGTCCGTCGCCGCGGGGCCGCGCTCTGAAATGGGAATCGCCTCGGGACCCGCCTTCGGCCGTTGAGAAATGATCCCGACGTCGCTCACGCCGGGGCGCCCGGGCTCGCCGAGGCGGCCGCGAGCGTCGCCACCGGGATTTCGAATCCGAGCGAGGTCCGCCAGGCGCGGACCAGCACGGCTGCGATGACTCCGAACAGGCCGACGAGCGCCATCCACCAGATGTGCCAGACCATCGCGAAGCCCAACACGACGCAGAAGAAGGCGATCACGAACCCCAGAGCACTGTTGCGGGGCATATCGATCGCCTCGAGCTCGGGGACGTCGACGCGCTCCGGCTTCTTTCGTTTGTATTTGAGGGCCCAGAACGCATCCTCCTCCTCCACCCGCGGCAGGTTCGCGAAGTTCCAAGGCGGCGGCGGAGACGAGGTCGACCATTCGAGCGTGCGCCCGTCCCACGGATCGCCCCCGACGCGGCGCTGGTCGCGCGAGCGGACGCTAACCACGAGTTGAGCGATGGTGAGGGCAATCCCCGCCAGGATCACCAGCGCGCCGACGAAGGCCACGAGCATATAGGGCTGCCAACCCGGATCGGCGTAGTGCTGCATGCGTCGCGTCGCGCCCATCAGTCCCAGCGCGTACAGCGGCATGAACGCGAGATAGAACCCGACGAACCAACACCAGAAGGCCGCCTTTCCCAGTCTCTCGTCCAACATGAATCCGAACGCCTTCGGGAACCAGAAGTTATAGCCGGCGAAGGCGCCGAACAGCACGCCGCCGATGATGACATTGTGAAAATGCGCCACCAGGAACAGGCTGTTGTGCAGTTCGAAATCCACCGGCGGCGACGCCAGCAGCACGCCCGTCATGCCGCCGACCGTGAACGTGACCATGAAGCCGAGCGCCCAATGGACCGGAACGGTGAAGCGTATGCGGCCGCCGTAGAGCGTGAACAGCCAATTGAACACCTTCACGCCGGTCGGCACCGCGATGATCATCGTCATCACGCCGAAGAAGCCGTTGACGTCGGCCCCCGCGCCCATCGTGAAGAAATGGTGCAGCCACACCAGAAACGACAGCATGCAGATCGCCATCGTCGCGATGATCATCGAACGCCGGCCGAACACGGGCTTGCCTGAAAACGTCGAGATGACTTCGGAGAACACGCCGAACGCAGGCAGGATGAGAATGTAGACCTCGGGATGCCCCCAGGCCCAGATGAGGTTCACGTACATCATCTGGTTGCCGCCGAGATCGCCGGTGAAGAAGTGGAAGCCGAGGTAGCGGTCCAGCAACAACATCGCGAAGGTCGCGGTCAGGATCGGGAAGGCGGCGATGATCAACAGATTGGAGGCGAGCGCCGTCCAACAGAAGATGGGCATTTTCGCGTAGCCCATGCCGGGCGCGCGCAATTTCAGGATCGTCGTCGTAAGGTTGATCCCGGTCATCAGCGTGCCAGCGCCCGATATTTCGAGCGCCCAGAGATAATAGTCGACGCCGACGCCGGGGGAATAGCGGAGCTCCGACAGCGGGGGATAGGCGAGCCAGCCCGTGGCGGCGAAATCTCCGATCACGAGGGACAGATTGACGAGCAGCACGCCCGCGGCCGTCAGCCAGAATCCCACGGAGTTGAGCACGGGGAACGCGACGTCGCGCACGCCGAGCTGCAGCGGCAGGACAAAATTCATGAGCCCGATCATGAATGTCATCGCGACGAAGAAGATCATGATCGTACCGTGGGCGGAGAAGATCTGATCGTAATGTTCCGGCGGCAGGAAGCCTTGTCCGCCGCCCGCGGCCAGCGCGAGTTGCGTTCGCATCATGATTGCGTCGACGAACCCGCGGATCAGCATGACGAGCGCGAGCACCACATACATGACGCCGATCCGCTTGTGATCGACGCTGGTGATCCACTCGGTCCAGAGATAGGGCCACCATCCCTTCAGCGTGGTCCAGCCGAGAAGCGCGACGACGACCAACAAGACGAGCGCGCCGGCGGCCAAGGGGATTGGCTGATCGAACGGAACGGCGGCCCAGGTCAGCTTGCCCAGCATCTCATTTCCCCGCCGGCGTGGCGTCGGTCATGGCGGGTTTGGATGCGTCCGCGACCGCCGCCTCGAACAGGCCGGGCGCGACATCGCCGTAGGCGCTCGCCGTCGCCGCATTGCCGGGGCGAGCCAGCTGCGCATAACTCTGGGCGTCGAGCTTGCCGCCTTCGGAACGCGTTGTCTTCACCCAATCGTCGAAACCCGGCTTGTCGAGCGCCACCAGGTCGAAACGCATGTCGGAGAAGCCGTCGCCGCTGAACTGCGCTGAGAGGCCCGGATGCGTCCCCGCACCGTCGGCGAGCAGCTGCAGCCGAGTGGTCATGCCGGACATCGCGTAGATCTGGCTGCCGAGGTCCGGCACGAGAAAACTGTTCATCACGCTCGCCGACGTCAGCTCGAAACGCAGGGGCGCGCCCGCGGGCACGACCAGACGGTTGACGCTGGCGATGCCCAGCGCGGGATAAATGAACAGCCACTTCCAATCCAACGAGACGACCTGAATGTCGATTGCGGGGGCGCCCGAAACAATCGGAGCTTTGGGATCGAGGTCATGGGAGCCGATCCAGGCCATGCCGCCGAGGAACGCGACGATCAGCGTCGGGATCGACCAGACGACCAACTCCACCCGTCCCGAGAATTGCCAGTCCGGCAGATAGGCGGCCTTGGCGTTGCCCGCCCGAAACCACCAGGCGACCGCAAGCGTCAGGGCGATGACCGGCAGGACGACCGCGAGCATGATCGCGGTCGCGTCGAGCAGAATGACGCGCTCGGCCGCCCCGATCGGACCGTGGGGATCGAGCACGCCGCTTTGCCATGGCCAGACAATTTGCAATGCGTTCGCCTCGATGTTGGGGAATTTCGGCGTGGCTACGGTAGCGATCAGTCTGCGTCGCTTGTCGAGATTGGCTGAACTTTTCCTGCTATCGGCCCACGCTGCGCTCCGCCTTGCCGGATCGTTCTCAAACCCGCTCTTGCGTCGACCGGCGGCATGAACGCCCGACCCGGGCGTCGAGTTCCCCGGTCACGGGAATGTGTAGGCGTTCAGCCCGGCTGACGGTCGACGGGCGAGCTGGCGATCCGCGGCGGCGCTCGGTGTGGCCGCTCTGCGTCGACCTCGGCCGGCCCGACTCTGGACGAAGTCCGGGTCAATGGAGCGCAACTGAAGGCGCGCTAGCTTCCGGTCGGGGCGCGTCAACGGCGGTCTATAACTGCAGCCCACGCAACACGGTCTGGACGATCGTGCGAGCGGCCGATTCGTAGTCGCTGCCGGCCAGACGCCGCACTTCCAGCGCATCGCACACGAGGGGTTCGAACTCGGCGTAGAATTGCGTCGCCGACCAAAGCATTATGAACAGGTGGCGCGGATCGACGGGTCTGATTTTGCCGCTTGCGATCCAATGCTCGATGACTTCCGCGTGGCGCTTGGTGGTCAGGCGCATGTGGTTGCGGTCTCTTCGCGAAAGGAAACGGGCGCCCCTGAGGATCTCGGCGGCGAACATCCGCGATTCCTCGACGTTGCGTCGGGAATAATCGAGCTTGGCCCTCACGTACGCTTCGAGGGATTCGATCGGATCCCGATCCAGCGATATATGCTTCAGCACATCGTCCCAACCCTGTATGAGGTGCGCGATCGCCGCGGCGTAAATCTCCTCCTTGGATGAGAAATAGTAGTAGACGTTCGCTTTCGGCAGTCCGGCCTGTTTGGCAATTTCGGCGATACGCGTGCCGTCAAATCCTTTGCGTGAAAATACGATCGTCGCGGCCTTCAGAATCCGGCGTTCGTTGCGAGTCCGGATTCTCCCCTCACCGCCATTCCCCGCCGGTTTGACCTTCGACAGAGCTGCGGCTTTTGTTCGGAGTGGAGACATCTCTTGGCTCGCCTCGCTATCGCCCTGGCCGGTTGCGTGGGGCGCGTGAATTCGCGCGCGCCGAAGTCTTGCGCAGATCAGCGCCAGTGTTTGGGCTGCATGGCGCATCATTTAGGCGGGGACGACGGTCCTGACAATACGGGGCAGGAATCTGACCTTTTGGTCAGAATGCGCCTTGACAAAAATCGACGCTTTGGTCAGGTTTTGCCTCACGACGCCGCTGTTGCCGCGGCATTCGGCGGGTTGCGGATGCCTGTTTCACTCAAATGCGCGCTGCAGGAAATCCTCGCCGGCTGGCCGGAGGATCTGCCGTCGGAATGGCGCGACCTGTGCGGCGATGTCCAACTCGGCTTCGAGGACGTCGATCCCAGCCTGGAGCTCGAGTTTTGGGAGCCGGTGTTTCCGGCGCGCCGCGGCAAGACATTTCCTGGGATGCCGGCCGGCGCGCATATGCTGCGCGCGTTCGACGGAATTGCCCCTGAGCGCGTGCGGTGCGTGATCCTCGGCCAGGACCCGTACCCCTCGCCGGAGTTTGCCACCGGCCGCGCCTTCGAGGCGGGCAACGTCGCGTCGTGGCGTGAACTCGACAAGATGTTCTCCAGAAGCGTTCGCGCCTTCATCCAGCAGATCGTCGCGGCGCGATCGGGCGAGCCTCGATATGCGCGCAGCTTTGCTGATTGGCCCAGGACGCTGGCCGCGATCGAGACCGGGGCTGTCGCCTTCGAGCCGGCTTCGCTGCTCGCGCAACGATGGGTCGACGACGGCGTACTGTTGCTGAACGCGTCCCTGACGCTCTCCCGTTTTCGCGTCGACGGCGATCCCCATCAGGCGCGCGGCCATTGGCCGCTCTGGCGCCCGCTGATGATCGAGGCGCTGCGGGCGCTCGTCAGCGGCAAGGCGCCGCTGGTCTTCATCGGATTTGGCGACGTCGCGGCCGCAACGCTGCGCGCGTCGGGCGTAGTCGAAGGAGAGCGCGCGAATTACGCCTGCATCTTGCGCGACCATCCCGCGCACGCGGACGACGTGCTCGCGCTCGAAAATCCCTTCCTCTCGTGCAATCGGCGTCTGGAGGCGATGGGCGCCGAGCCCATCGCCTGGTAGCCATGGCGACCGTGAGCCCGACATACGATTTCATCATTGTCGGCGCCGGGTCCGCCGGCTGCGTTCTCGCCAATCGACTGTCGGCCGACCCGGCCAACAAGGTCTTGTTGCTGGAAGCCGGCGGGCGCGATCGCAATCCGTTGTTCCGGCTGCCGATGTTGATGGGCAAGCTCTTTCAATCGGGAATCTATAACTGGCGCTACCACACCGAACCCGAGCCGAACCTCAACGGCCGTTCGCTGTACTGGCCGCGCGGCAAGGTGCTCGGCGGCTCCTCCACCATCAACGGCATGATCTATGTCCGCGGCAATCGCCACGATTATGACCGCTGGGCGCAACTGGGGCTGCCGGGCTGGTCCTACGACGAGGTGCTGCCGGCCTTTCGACGTTCCGAAGCGCATATCGAGCGGCAGGACGCTTACCACAGCGCGGACGGCGAACTGACGGTTTGTCGCGCGCGCGGTTCGGGCGTCCTGCTCGACACGTTCGAGGAGGCTGGCCAACAAGCGGGTTACCCCCGCAATGATGACTTCAACGGCGCCGAACAGGAAGGGTTCGGGCGCTTCGACTTCACCATCAAGGACGGCAAGCGCTGGTCTACGTCGTTCGCCTTCCTGCGCCCCGCGCTCGGTAGGAAGAATCTCGTCGTGGAAACGCACGCCCTGGCGGAACGCGTCCTCATCGAGAAGGGCCGCGCCGTCGGCGTTGCATTCTCGCGGAATGGGCAATCGCGCAACGCCTATGCCGGTCGCGAAGTCATCTTGAGCGCGGGCGTCGTGAATTCGCCACAGACGCTGATGCTGTCCGGGATTGGGCCGGCCGACGAGTTACGCAAATTTGGCCTCGGGATCGTGGTCGACCTGCCCGGCGTGGGCAAGAATCTGCAGGATCACGTCGACTGCGTCATGTCCTACGAATGCACCAGGCCGGTGACGCTCTACACCGATTTGCGCGCCGACCGACTGACCTTGGCCGTCATCAAAGGCATGCTGTTCGGCGAGGGGATCGCGACTACTTTCCCCTATGAAGCCGGGGCATTCCTCAAGTCGCGGCGCGACCTCGTCGCGCCCGACATCCAGCTCCATTTCATGCCTGCGCTGGAAAAGACCGCCAACCTCCACTTTCCCAATCCGTTCAGCCGCGATCCCGTCGAGGCCAATCACGGCTTCACACTGCGGGTCGGGCCGGTTTGCCCCGAAAGCCGCGGCGAGATCACCCTGCGCTCGACCGATCCCAGGGAGCCGCCGAGGATCCAGGCGAACTATCTGCAGGCCGAGTCCGACCGGCGCACGATGGTCGCGGGCGTGCGCCTGACGCGGGAGGTGATCGCGCAGCGCGCGTTCGACCCCTATCGGGGACGCGAACTCGCGCCGGGGCCGGCGATTGTCTCGGACGCCGAGATGATCGAATGGCTGCGCGCCAGCGCGATGACGACATTCCATCCAGTGGGCACCTGCAAGATGGGCAACGACGCGATGGCGGTGCTCGATGCGCGCCTCAGGGTCCGCGGCGTCGACGGACTGCGGGTAGCAGACGCTTCGGCCATGCCGATCATTTCGAGCGGCAACACCAACGCCCCGGCGATCATGATCGGTGAAAAATGCGCGCAATTCATGCTGGGAGAGGCCGCGTGATCCTCGGGCGTCGCGCCAATGCGTTTCGACCGACCTCGGTCGGCCCCTGGATGGAGAGGTTCGGAGCGCGAGGGCGGCAATTTCAGAACAGGCGTCCCACCACGTTGCTCGGCTTCCATGTCTGCGGGATTGGGCGCCTGCACGTAACGGTGACGATGTGGGCCTGTGACAGTCTTGCAGACCGCGAGGCGCGCCCGGAGGGCGCCGGAGGCCGATCGCGACTGGCGAAGGTACAGCGGCGAACTCATGGCGCTCGACGCGATCGCGAGCCGAGACGTGTTGGTCATGAACCCGGCGCCGTTTTCTCCCGGCTTCGTCAGAGAGCGGGCGCCGGATCGGCCCTGATCCGTATTGAGTTCCGGCGCAATCCCATGTTGGGCGCGCCATTACAGAGGACGAGGACATGACTGGATCTTTCGACGTATCGACGAACGCAGCGGGCGATGTCTCGCGGCGCGGGTTCCTGAAAGTCGGCGCCGCCGCGGGGCTGGCGGCAGGCCTCGCCCCGTTCACGGCGCAGGCTGCAGGCGGCCTGGTTGCACTTGTCCACACGCAAGCTGCCGGCGACAACGGCCCGGTCGACTCCATGATCGCCAAGCTCCAGCAACTGTCCAAGGAAAAGGGCTTTACGACGCGCATCGTCTACGCCTCCGATCCGGCGACCTACGAGACGATTTTCCGGACCCTGGGGGATGCCGGCGCGAGCGTCGTCGTGTCGACCTTCAACGAAGTCGCCGAGCCGATCAAGGCGCTGGCGCCGACCTATCCGAAGACCAAATGGATCCAGTTGTTCGGCGATCCGCTCAAGCCGTCTCTGCCCAATGTGACGACCGTTTCCTACGACTATTATCTCGGCTGCTACCTGTCCGGCCTGTTCGGCGCCCTGATTTCGAAGACTGGCAAGCTCGGCTATATCGGCGGGATTTCCCTGCCGCCGCTCAACGCCGACGTCAATGCGATCAAGGCCGGCTCGACCTCGGTCAATTCCGCCGCGACGCTGAACGCCGCGTTCGCCGGCTCCTTCCAGGACCCTGCAAAAGGCCAGGAGATCGCAACCCAGATGTATCAGGGCGGCGTCGATTACATCCAGACCGACTCGGCGGCGACCGACGCGGGCATCATCGCCGCGGCCAATGAAGGCGCCGGCCGGCTGGTGAGCGCCATCTCGCCGGCGCAATATAAGCTCGGGCCGAAGACGGTCGTGACGCTGGTTGCTCTCGATTTCGGGCAATCCCTGTATAACGAAGTCGCGCGCACCTTCGAGGCCTCCTGGGCGGGCGGCCATGTGGCGACCGGGCTCGGCACGGGCGTCATTGACTTCGTGCTCTCGCCGGTATTTCAGGAGCAGGGGCCGCCCGATATCGTCGCCAAGGCGAAGAAGGTCTGGCCGCAGGTCGAGAAGGCCAAGGCGGCCATTCTCGACGGGTCGTTGAAAGTCCCGTTCAACACCACCCTGTGAGGCGTCGATCCGGGACCGCGCATCGATGAACCAAGGTCAGGAGCCCGCTCTCGCGTGCCGCAACGTGACAGTCGCGTTCGGCCCGGTAACCGCCCTTGCGGACGTGAGCCTGCGTTTCGAGGCGGGCCTGATCCACGCCGTCGTGGGGCAGAACGGGGCCGGCAAGACGACTTTCGCGCGGGTGGCGGCCGGCCTCGTCCGGCCGCAATCGGGCGAACTGTTCGTCTGCGGCCGGCGCATCGCCGCGGGCAGCGTCAAAGAGGCGCGCGCGGCGGGCGTCGAACTCGTGCATCAGAGCTTCGCGTTGCCGCCGAGCTTCACCGTCTGCGAGGCGATGGAGTTTGGCGCCCGGCAGAACCGCGCGATTTTCACGCGCGGCGAGCTCGCGCGCAGATGGCGAAGCCATCTGGCCTCGCTCGACGTATCGGTGGATATGAGCCGGCGCATTCGCGACCTGCCTGTGGAGACACAGCAGGGCGTCGAGATCGCCCGCGCCCTGGTGGCCGACGCGCGCGTCCTGATCCTCGATGAACCGACAGCGGTCCTCTCGCCGTCCGGAGCCGAAAGGCTGTTCGAACGCATTCGCACGCTGAAGACGCGCGGCGTGACCGTCATCCTCGTCCTCCATAAGATCCGCGAAGTGCTGGCGGTCGCAGACTCCGTGACCGTGCTGCGCGGCGGCAAGCTCGTAGCGCCGACGACGCCGGTCGCCGAGAACGATGCGGCAGGCATCGCAGAGAAGATCATCGGCTCTGCGGGAGCCCTGGCCCTCGATCCGGCCGACGCCAAGGCGATCATCGGGGCTGAAGGCGGTCTGGTCGAGGCAATACACATCGCGTCCACCGCCAAGCCGATGCTGGAGTTGCGGCATGTCGCGACGCGCATCGATGACGAGGGGCCCGCCCTCAACGACGTTTCACTACTCATCCGTCCCGGCGAAATCCTCGGGATTGCGGGCGTCGAGGGCAATGGTCAACGCACGCTGGTCAGGGCGATATCAGCGCTGGTCGAAGTCACGGGCGGCGAAATCTCGCTCGACGGCGAGCCCGTCGTCCATGTCGGGCTCGGCGAGCGGCGCAGTCGAGGGCTGCGCATCATTCCCTTCGAGCGCAATACCGAGGGCCTCAGCCTGTCGAGCGCATTGTGGGAAAACTGGTCCGCGCGCCGGCTTCTGAGCTCGGCCTTGTTCCAGTTCATCAATCCCCGCCGCATCCGCCGCGACAGCGACGCCGCCCTCACGGCGTGGGACGTACGCTACAGCTCTGCGGCCCAGAAGGCAGGCTCGCTCTCAGGCGGAAATGCCCAGAAATTGATCCTCGCCCGGGAAGTGGACGACGACGCCCGGCTGATCATCGCGGCGCAGCCGACGCGTGGGCTCGATATCGGGGCGACCGCCTTCGTATGGCGGTCGCTGCGCGCCGCTCGAGACCGGGGATGCGCGATCCTGCTCGTCTCGTCGGACCTCGACGAACTCTTCGATATCAGCGATCGGGTCGCGGTGATGCTTTCTGGCGCGGTCGCGGGCGAGTTTCTTCCCCCCTACGATATCGCGCGGGTCGGCGCGACCATGACGGGGGCGCGCCAATGATTTCGCGATTGTTCGCCGTCCTCAGGGCGCTCGCGTTCATCGTCGTCGCGCTCGTCCTGTGCGGGATCATCTTCCAATTCGCGGGCTATTCGGCGTCCTCGATGTTCCAGAGCATCGTCGATGGCGCGTTCCTCCGGCCAGGAGCGCCGATGCAGAGCCTGCGCTGGGCCTTGCCTTTGTTCATCACCTCGGTCGGCGTCTCGATCGCGTTCCGGTGCGGCTATTTCAACATCGGCGCGCAAGGCCAGTTCTACATCGGCGCCATCTGCGCCACGTTCATGGCGACTTGGCTGAACGGCGCGCCGGTCTCGGTCCTGACGCCGCTGTGCTTTCTCGCCGGCATGGCCGGGGGCGCGCTCTGGGCGCTTTGGCCGGGCTGGCTGCGCCTTCAATCGGGGACCGACGAGGTCATCACGACGCTGATGGGCAATTTCATCGCCGCGCTGATTCTGGTCTATGTGACGACCGGACCTTTGAAAGACCCGTCCGGCAGCGGCCAGCAGTCTTCCAGCCGCCCGCTTGCCGCGGCCTATCGGATCAGTGATTCCCTGGGCGTTTCGCCGGTCATCGTCGGCATTGCGCTCATCGTCGGCGTCGGCATGTGGCTGCTGGTCAACCGCACGGCGTTCGGCGTGCTGGCGAGCCTCGCGGGACGCAACCCCACGATGGTGAAATGGCAGGGCGCGCATGTCAGGCGGCTGGGCCTGTCGAGCTTCGTGATCAGCGGCGCTCTGGCGGGGTTGTCCGGCGTCATCGAAGTCTTCGGTCCAAACGGCAGACTTGTCGGCGGGTTCCTGCCGACCCACGGCTTTACCGCCATTCTGATCGCCCTCGTCGCCAACCTTTCGGTCACCGGAATTGCGTTCGTCGCCCTGTTCTTCGGCGGCCTCGCCTCGGCGGCGCTCTATCTGCCGATCATGGCCGGCCTGCCGTCGGCGGCGATCGACATCGTCAACGCCGCGATCGCCTTGTTCATCACCGCCAAGTCCGACTGGGTCGACAAGCTGTTTGGCCTCAGGAGGGCGCCGTCGTGAACGATACGATCATCGCCATCCTGCGCTCGGGCGCGCCGCTCGTCTATGTCACTATGGCGGGCGTGCTCGCGCAGCGCTCGGGCGTCTGGCATCTCGGGCTCGAAGGCGTCATGATCATCGGAGCCTGCGCGACGGTTCTGGGGATCGTCGCAACGAATTCGTTTCTGCTCGCGATGCTCATCGCCTGCGTCGCCTGCGTCGCCGCCTCCGCATTGTTGTGGTTCGTCATCGAGAAGCTCAAGGCGAATCCGATCATCGCGGGGCTCGGCTTGACGGGCCTCGGCATCGGCGGCACCGCCCTGGCGGTCCAGTCGATCTTCGGCAGTCAGGCCGCTGTCACAGCGCCGTTCGGCGTGCCCAGGCTTGGACCCGCGTTCGGCGAATATGGCATCCTATCCATCTTTGTCCTGGCGATGCCTTTCGTCGTCCTCGCCCTTTGGGTGTTGCTGCGCCGAACCCGCTTTGGCCTTCAACTTGCAGCCTCTGGCGAACACCCCTTCGCCGCGCGCGGCGCCGGCGTGGATCCATCGCTCATGCGTCTCATCGCGCTGCTGGCGGGCGGCGTCCTTTGCGCGATCGGCGGGGCCGAACTTTCGGCTGGGAGCCTGCAGATCTTTGCGCAGAACATGACGGCCGGCAGAGGCTTCATGGCGTTCGCCGCGGTAGTGTTCGGGGCGGGCCATCCCATAGGTTCGGCCTTGGCCGCTCTCTTCTTCAGCGTCGTCGGCGCCGTCGGCATCCGCGCCCAACTCGTCTTCGGCGACGCCGTGCCGCACGACTTGCTGCTCGCGCTTCCCTATCTTGCGACAGTTTTCGGCGTGTGGCTCAGCGGCCGCCTGCGCGGCGGCGCCGAGGCGGTCAACGGCTTCGCCGAACTGCGCGATTACTGAGGAAGGGCCATCATGGAATTCGCCCAACGCCACGCCATCACCGACACCTGTGTCCTGGTCCGCGACATCGAAGCGTCGATCGCATTTTACCGGGACAAACTCGGCTTCACGCTCCAGCACCGGGCGCCGGGCTTTGCCGATTTCCTCGGCGCCGGCCATACGCTCGCGCTTTGGGATCGGGCGCATATCGCGCGCCACGCCGGCGTTCCGGTCGATCCGACCGCTGCCGCCAGCATGGCGATCGCCGTCAGGCTGCCGGACGCCGTTGCGCTCGACGCCACTCATGCGGAGCTTCTGGGGAAGGGCGTGGCATTCGTGCGTCCACCCGAAAACTATCCCTGGAATGCCCGCTGCGCCTACTTCACCGGTCCGGACGGCGAAGTCTGGGAGCTCTACGCCTGGCTTCCCGGCGGCGCGCCGGGACTTCAGGACATCGGCCTCGATCGCGAGGCCGGGGCTATGTCACCCTAGACGAGGAGGAACTGATGCAGGGCGCCGTTCCCAGAGTGGCCGATCTCCTCGACTTCACGGGGAGAGCGGTGGTCGTGACGGGCGCCAGCGCCGGAATAGGCGCGGGCCTCGCTAGAAGGTTCGCCGAGGCGGGGGCCAATGTCGCCATCAACTACCGCTCCGACCGCGCCGGGGCGGAGGCGCTGGCGGAAAGTCTCGCCGGCAAGGCAATCGCCCTCCATGCCGACATCACCGATCAGTCGGCTGTCGACGCGTTGATGCAGGCCGTGGTCGACCGGTTCGGCAGGATCGACGCATTGATTAACAACGCCGCCCTGCAGGATCACGGCCCCTTCATGGAGCTCCCGGGCGAAACTTTCGATCGCATGCTGCAAACCAATGTCGGCGGCGCCTTTCGTTGCGCGCAGGCGGCGGCCAGGCGCATGAGCGAAGGCGGCGCGATCGTGAACATCGCTTCGATTTCGGGCCTCGAACCAGCCTTCAGCCATGCGCACTATTGCGCGTCCAAAGCGGCGCTGATCATGCTGACGCGCGCGGCGGCCCTGGAGCTCGGTCCGCAAAGGGTCCGCGTGAACGCTGTGGCGCCTGGTCTCATCTGGCGCGCGGGGCTCGACGCGAATTGGCCCGAGGGATTGACGCGGTGGCTCGCGCACGTCCCGCTCGGCCGCGTCGGGCAGGACGAGGACGTGGCCGACGCCTGTCTGTTCCTCGCCTCCTCCGCTGCGCGATTCATCACCGGGGCGACTCTCACCGTCGACGGCGGCGTGACCGCCCATCCCAGCTACTAGGGGCGACCGACATGAGGCTCGAGAACATGGTCGTGCTGGTGACGGGAGCCGCCAATGGCCTCGGCGCCGGAATCGTCGAGGCATTGCTCGCGCTGGGCGCCAGGGTCGCGCTCGCGGACGTGAATGAGCGCGCGATGGAGGCGACGCGCGCGCGCCTCGACCCGTCGGGGGCGCGCACCCTCGGCGTGGTCGCCGATGTCGCCGAAGAGGCCGCGGTCGCGGGCTTCGTGTCCGCTGCAGTCGCCGCGTTCGAACGCGTCGATGCGCTCGTCAACAATGCCGGCGTCATCGTCATGGGCCGAGCGCTGGAGGAAGGACGAGACCAATTCGACTTCCAGTTCGCAGTCAATGTCAGCGGCCTCTTTACGTGTTGCAAGGCGGCCGCGCGCCAATTCATCGTGCAGCGGACCGGCGGGGCCATTGTCAATATCGCGTCCAACGCCGGCAAGGTCGGCTTTCCCGCAATGGCGGGCTATAACGCCAGCAAGGCGGCGGTGATCAGCCTCACGCGGACGCTGGCGGCCGAATGGGCGCCCCATCGCATCAATGTCAACGCCGTATGCCCCGGCAGCGTCGCGACCCCGATGCTGCGAGAAGTCGCCGAATTCCTGTCTGGCCAAACCGGCCTGTCGGCCGATCAGCACTTCAGCCAGATGGTCCCTGCCCAGCTCGAGCGCCACATCCAGCCGATCGAGGTCGGCCGAGTCGTGGCGTTCTTGCTGTCCGACGAGGCCGAGATCATCCGCGGGCAGTCGATCAACGTCGATGGCGGTGAAACGCCCTACTGAGAAAGATCGTCGATGGCGCGCAAGATCATCATCGACACCGATCCGGGCCAGGACGACGCCGTCGCGATATTGATGGCGCTCGGCTCGCCCGAAGAACTCGATGTCCAGGGGATCGTGACCGTAGCGGGCAATGTGCCGCTGTCGCGCACGACCTACAACGCCCGGCAGATCCTGGAGCTCGCGCAGCGCACCGACGCTCCGCTTTATGCCGGCTGCGCGCGCCCCATGCGGCGAAAGCTGGCGACCGCGGAGCATGTGCATGGCGCAACCGGGCTCGACGGTCCGTCGCTCCCGCCTCCCACGATGAAGGTGCGCGAACAGCACGGCGTGCTCTTCATCATCGATGCGCTGCGTGCCGCCGATGTGGGAGAGATAACGCTGGTGACGCTCGGACCGCTCACCAACGTCGCCATGGCGATGGTCCTGGCGCCCGACATCGCCGCGCGGATCGCGGAGATCGTGATGATCTTCGGTTCGTTCTCCGAGGGCGGGAACATCACGCCGGCGGCTGATTTCAACAATTACGTCGACCCGGAGGCCTCCGACGTCGTGCTCAACAGCGGGGTCAAGATCACGATGGTTCCAATGGACGTCACGCATCAGTGTCTGAGCACCAAGGCGCGCCTTCAGGCCTTCCGCGAAATCGGCAATTCCTGTGGCGTAGCGACGTGCCAAATGCTGACCTTTTCGCAACAATTCGACATCCGGAAGTATGGCTGGGACGGCGCGCCGCTCCACGATCCCTGCGCGATCGCCTATTTGCTGGCGCCCGAATTGTTCGGCGGCCGGCATGTCAATGTCTGCGTCGAGACCGGAGACGGGCTCACGGCGGGCATGAGCGTCGTCGACTGGTGGCGGGTGACGGACAGACCCGCCAACGCCTTGTTCCTGCGCGAAGTCGATGCGCCGGCGGTTTACCAACTGCTGACTCGGAGACTCGGATGTTTGCCGTGATCATCCAGCCGGACGTTTCGTCGAACGATGAGCGATGCAAGGCTGCGTCTATTGAACGTTCGAGGCGCCTGGACTCCCGCGCCAACCGCCGAGCGACCACTGTCCGCATGATCTCGCACGAGGAATGCGCCGCGCCGCATTCGTTTCTGTACCCCTCGCCCACCTTCCTTCCCGCATCGAAGCGACGTTCCAGAGCGGTGAGGGGACTATGTGAGGCTCGCGCGTGTCCAAATCGAACCATTGCAAACGGCGCGCCTGTCGTCGAGCTCGTGTTGCCGCCCCGGGTTCAATCCTCGAGCGCGACGCGCCTCAGGCGGTTGCACGCCGCCTCCTCGTCGAGCGCCTCCTCGCAGCCGGAGACCGCATAGCGCATGACCCGGGCGTCGTATCGGTGGCGAGGGCGCGCGAACGGCGGCCGCAGATCGGCTTGGGTAAAGATCGGAATCGAATGCGCTTCGGCGACGCCGGCTTGCATCGCCGGGGCTTGGATCAGATCGACGTTGGCGAACACTTCCGCGCCGCGGGTTGGAATTCCAGGATCGCGCGCGTGGTCGGCGACTGAAGCTTGGTTCGCCGCCATCGGCCATTCCTGGGTCACGCCGTTCGATCATAGTTTGAGGCGTGAACCGAGTGTCTTTCCAGACACTTGAAGAAACAGAGGGTTGGAGCGCGGCTGGCGGAGAGGGAGGGATTTGAACCCCCGATACGGTTGCCCGTATGCCGCATTTCGAGTGCGGTGCATTCGACCACTCTGCCACCTCTCCGGCGTCTTTCGAACCCCCTGAAATCGGGCTCTGGTCGGCGCGGCGATTAGCATGGCGGGCGGAGCCGCACAAGCCGTTTCCCCGCGCGGCGCCGGGCCACTCACCAGGCCTCGAACGCACGCCGCACTTCGCCGAGAAACCGTCGCCGGCGCTCGGGCGTCGTGTGGTTCATGTCGTAATGGGCGAGATAGTCGCAACGCGCCCGCGGATCGATCAGCGCGCGTAGCGAGCGCTTGACGACCCGGCGCGGCGGATCGCCCATCAGAATCGTGCGCCAGCGCGTGCCGCCATAGGTGCACACCGCCGCCAACCGCTTCACCCCGCGCAGGATCGGCGTGTAGCCGCCGTCGGGGCCGAGTTCGAAACTGACGCCGGGCAGGAACACCTTGTCGACGAAGCCCTTCAGGATCGCCGGAAAGCCGTAGTTCCACACGGGGAAGACGAGCACGAGCGCCTCGGCCGCGAGCAGCCGCTCGACGTAGGACGCGACGCCGGCGCGGTTGGCGCTCGGATCGTGATAGGCGATCCGCTCCTGCCGGCTCATGACCGGGTTGAAACCCTCGCTATTGAGGTCGCAGTCGTCGACCGCGTGCCCTCGCCCTCGCAGGGCCGCCACCACCTCGCCGTGCAGCGCCGAGCAGAAGCTCGTCGCGACGGGATGAGCATGCAGCACGAGAACGCGCACCGCTCAGCCTCCGGCGGCGCGCGCGCGCTCCTCCAGCCCGGGAAACAGGAAGTTGCGCCCCGCACGATAGTCGAAATCGGGATCGGCCCAGGCGATCATCTTGCCGGGATTGAGCAGGCCGAGCGGGTCGGCCTCCCTCTTGAAGGCGAGTTGCAGCGAATCGGTCTGCTTCATGCCGCCTTCCTCCAGCGTGTAGCGGTGAGGATCGAAGACCGGCGCCCCCATCGCTTCGTGGATCGCGATGATTTCGGTGAGCCGCTCCGGCGTCGTGAAACGAACGAGCGGCAGACCGAAACAGGTGACCTTGCCGTTGAAGCGCACGAATTCGAGGTGGCCCGTCACCTCCTCGCCGAAACGAGCGTGGATGCGCTCGACGGTCGCGAGCTGGTCGGGGAAGGGATAGAGCGTCTGCAGGTAGGTGATCGCGGGATCGACGCGAAGGCCGCGCAGGGTCGTGTGGTTCCAAGTCAGTTCGTAGTTCGGCGGCAGGCCCTTGCGCGCCCCGGGCGTCGCAACCGAGGCGTCGAAGAGGGTCCCGGCGGCCTTGTAGCGGCGGGTGAAGGCGCGCATCGCGTCGAGCGAATGCTCCGCGACCATCACGATCACGACGCTCTTTTCGCGCGCGATCAGATGGCGATGCCGGAGGAAATAGTCGTGCGGCGCCGGGCTCGCGACGACCGCGATCTCCTTGGTCAGCAGGCCGTCCTCCTCGCCGAGCGCATTGGCGTAGGCGCTCGCCGCCGCGAAGCAATCGAAGCCGAGGATGACGTCGACCCAGTCATAGACGGCGGTCAGCGGCATTTCGACTTCGGTGATGATCCCGTTGGTGCCGTACGCGTGCGCAGCCTTGTGCAGATCCTCGCCGGTCAGTTCGAGCGCGCGCGGCGCGGCCTCCATCGTGAGGACGCGCAGGCGCAAGATGTTGCCGAAATCGCGCAGGCCGCCCCAGTTGATCGAGCCGACGCCGCCCGATCCGCCCGCGAGGAAGCCGCCGATCGAGGCCGTCGCATAGGTCGAGGGATGCATGCGCAGCTCCTGGCCGCCCGGCCGGATCTGCCGGTCGAGATCGGCGATGATCGCGCCGGGCTCGCAGACGATCCGTCCGGGAGCGATCGTCTTGACCTTGTCCATCGCGGCGAGACTCAGCACGATCCCGCCGGCCAGCGGCATCGCCTGGCCGTAATTGCCGGTGCCGGTCCCGCGCGGCGTCACCGGGATCTGCAAGCGATAGGCCGCCGCCAGGACGGCGGCGGCCTCGGCCTCGCTGCGCGGCGAGACGATGAGATCGGCGGTGACCGAATCGAGTTCGCGCT
>JBEKEI010000028.1:0-39691 GCA_050013915.1 Roseiarcus sp. | reverse complement strand
TCGAGATTGAACTCGCGCTCCAGCCGCTCCTGGATGATCTCGAGATGCAGCAGCCCGAGAAAGCCGCAGCGGAAGCCGAAGCCGAGCGCGGCCGAGGTCTCCATCTCGTAGGAGAAGCTCGCATCGTTCAGCCTGAGCCTGCCGACTGCCGCGCGCAACGCCTCGAAATCGGCGGCGTCGGTCGGAAACAGGCCGCAGAACACGACGGGCTGGGCGGGCTTGAAGCCCGGCAGCGGCTCGGCGGTCGGCCGCTTGTCGTCGGTGATCGTGTCGCCGACCCGGGTGTCCGCGACCTGCTTGATCTGCGCGGTGATGTAGCCGATCTCGCCGGGGCCGAGCTCGGCGGCCTCGATCATCTTCGGGCGGAACACGCCGATCCGGTCGATCTCGTAATGCGCGTCGGCGCGCATCATACGGATGCGCATGCCTTTCTTGATCACGCCGTCGATCACGCGCACCAGCACCACGACGCCGAGATAGGCGTCGTACCAGCTATCGACCAGCAGCGCCTTCAGCGGCGCCGTCTCGTCGCCCTGCGGCGGCGGCAGCCGGGTGACGATCGCCTCCAGCACGAGATCGATGTTGAGGCCGGTCTTGGCCGAAATCGGCACCGCCTCGGAGGCGTCGAGGCCGATCACGTCCTCGATCTGCTGCTTGATTCGCTCCGGCTCGGCCGCGGGCAGGTCGATCTTGTTGAGCACGGGCACGATCTCGTGGCCGGCATCGAGCGCATGATAGACATTGGCGAGCGTCTGCGCCTCGACGCCCTGGCTGGCGTCGACCACCAGCAGCGAGCCCTCGCAGGCCGCGAGCGAGCGCGAGACCTCATAGGCGAAGTCGACATGGCCGGGCGTGTCCATGAGATTGAGAATGTAGGCGCGCCCGTCCTTGGCGACGTAGTCGAGCCGGACGGTCTGCGCCTTGATGGTGATGCCGCGCTCGCGCTCGATGTCCATGGAATCGAGCATCTGCTCGCTCATGTCGCGCGCCGCCACCGTCCCGGTCTCCTGGATCAGCCGGTCGGCGAGCGTCGACTTGCCATGATCGATATGGGCGACGATCGAGAAGTTGCGGATGTTGTCGATGGCATGGGTGGTCATGTCGGCGGGGATGGCCTTTGGATGCGCGGCCGCGATCGGGGCTGACGCGGCATAGCAGCGCGGGCCGGGGAAGGAAACCCTGGGCAGGCCGGCCGTTCGCCTTGGCCGGCTCACCGGGCCCGGCGGCGGCGCGCTGCCCGGGACTGGCCCTCGCGCAGATGCCGCGCCGGGCGTCCGGGACAGCCGACCGGGCGGCAATGGCGCCCGGGCGGGGCGATTCGCGGGCGCCGCCGCTCACGCCCCCGCCGGTTGGAGGTTCACAGCGCGCGCAGCAAGGACACGTCGTCTCGAAAACCGGGACCCGAGCCCGGGTCCGCTCATTCCGCCGCCTGCCGCGCCGGCGCCGTCGGGGCGCGCCAGGCATCCAGCAGGGCACGCCGCTCGCCGTCGACCGCCGCGATCGCGCGCGCCTTGACGTGACCGTAGCCGCGGATCTTCTCCGGCAGCGACGCCAGCGCGACGGCGGCGGCATGGTTGGCGGGCGTCAGGCCGGCGATCAATTCGCCGCACAGGACTTCGTAATCGGCGATCAGCGCGCGCTCCTGACGCCGATCCTCGCTGTAACCGAACGGGTCGAGCTTCGTGCCGCGCAAGAACCGAAACCTGGCCAGCGCGCCGAACGCTTTCATCATCCAGGGCCCGAAGCTCATCTTCCTGGCCTCGCCGGTCGCCGGATCCCGGCGCGCGAGCAGCGGCGGCGCGAGATGGAACTCGAAACGCAGGTCGCCTTCGAAGGCCCGCGCGACCTGGCGCTGGAAGGCGCCGTCGGCGTAGAGCCGGGCGACCTCGTATTCGTCCTTGTATGCCATCAGCTTGAACAGATTGTGGGCGACGGCTCGGGCGAGGCCGGACGCGTGCGGCGCGCGCTCCGCCTCGGCTTCCGCGACCGCCGCGACGAGGCGGCGGTAGCGGTCGGCCCAGGCGGCGTTCTGATACGAGGCCAGGAACGTCGCGCGGCGCGCGACGAGCGCGTCCGGAGTTTGTTCCGCAGCCTCCGGCGCCCGGCCCTCGCGGCGCAGGATCGCTTCGATCGCGGCCGGGTCCGCCGACGCCGCGCGGCCCCAATCGAAGGCGGCGATATTCATCGCCGCCGCCTCTCCATTGAGTTCGATCGCGTGTCGGATCGCGGCCGCCGAGACCGGCACATAGCCTTGCTGATAGGCGTAGCCGAGCATGAACATGTTGGCGCCGATCGCATTGCCGACCAAGGCGTTGGCCGCCGCGGTGGCGTCGACGAATTTCGCCGCGCCGCCGCTCGCCGCGAGAATGGCGCGTTTCAGACGCTCGGCGGGCAGCGAATAATCGGCGTTGCGGGTAAAGTCGCCGGGATAGACCTCGGCGCTGTTGACGATGAAGCCGGTCTCGGCGCCCCGCACCGCCGCAAGCGCCTTCTTGGCGCCGGAGACGACGAGGTCGCAGCCGAGGATGAGGTCGGCGTCGCCCGCCGCGACCCGGATCGCATGGATGTCCTGCGGAGCGCGCGCGAGCTTGACGTGGCTGAAGACGGCGCCGCCCTTCTGCGCGAGGCCGGCCATATCGATCATGCCGCACCCTTTCCCCTCGAGATGCGCGGCCATGCCGATGATCGCCCCGATCGTGACGACCCCGGTGCCGCCGACGCCGGTGACGATGATCGCATAGGGCTTGTCGCCGATCTCCCGGCGGACCGGTTCGGGGCTGAGTGGCGCCGCCTGGCGCTCGCCGACGACTTTCCTCGGCTTTGCGCCGTGCACGGTGACGAAAGACGGACAGAACCCGTCGGCGCACGAATAATCCTTGTTGCAACTCGACTGATCGATGACCCGCTTGCGGCCGAATTCGGTGTCGAGCGGCTGCACCGAGACGCAATTGGACTTGACGCCGCAATCGCCGCAGCCCTCGCAGACGCGTTCGTTGATGATGATGCGCTTGTCCGGATCGGGATAGTCGCCGCGCTTGCGGCGTCGGCGCTTTTCGGCGGCGCAGGTCTGGTCGTAGATCAGAACGGTCGCCCCCGGCACCGCGCTGAGTTCCTTCTCGACCTCGATCAGGTCGTCGCGCGGCCGCAGCGTGACTCCGATCGGCCAGTCGGTCCCGGGCGGATATTTGCCGATGTCGTCGGCGACGACGACGATCTGCCGGGCGCCGTCGGCGGCGACCTGGCGGGCGATCTGCGGCACGTTGAGGCCGCCTTCGTGTCGCTGACCGCCGGTCATCGCCACGGCGTCGTTGAACAGGATCTTGTAGGTCACGTTGACCTTGGCGTCGATCGCCCAACGCAGCGCGAGCGCGCCGGAATGGTTGTAGGTGCCGTCGCCGAGGTTCTGGAAGACATGGCCGCGCCTGGAGAAATGCGCCTCGCCGACCCAATTGGCGCCCTCGCCGCCCATCTGCGTGAAACCGTCGGTGCGTCGATCCATGAACTGCGCCATGTAGTGGCAGCCGATCCCCGCATAGGCGCGCGCCCCCTCGGGAATGACGGTCGATCGATTGTGCGGGCAGCCCGAGCAGAAATAGGGCGTGCGGGCGGCGACCTCCTTGATCTCGGCGAGCGCGGCCTGCGAGCGCCGAACGCGCGCGACGCGGGCGGCGAGCGCCTCGCTCGGGTGAAACTTCAACAGGCGTTCGCCGATCGCGATCGCGATCTCGTTGGGATCGAGCGCGCCCTTGACCGGGAACAACCAGCGCCCTTCCTCGTCCTTCTTGCCGATGCACACCGGCTGCTCGGGCGCGCCGTACAGCTCCTCGCGCACCTGCACTTCGAGCAGCGACCGCTTTTCCTCGACCACGATGATCATCGACAGGCCGCGCGCAAATTCGCGCAGGCCCTCCGGCTCGATCGGCCAGGCGCAACCAATCTTGTAGAGGCGGAGGCCGAGTTCGTTGCATGCGACCTCGTCGATGCCGAGATCGTCGAGCGCCTGGCGGGTGTCGAGATAGGACTTGCCGATGGTGATGACGCCGATTTTCGGATCGGCGCCGCCCGAGGCGACGATCCGGTTGAGCTTGTTGGCGGCGATCCAGGCGACCACAGCGGCCCGTTTGTGCTCCTGCAGCCGCGCTTCCTGCTCGAGGATGCCGTCCGGCGTGCGGATGTTGAGGCCGCCGGGCGGCATGGGGAAGTCAGCCGGCGTGACCGGTGCGACGCGATCGAGCGAAGCGTCGACGACCGCGGTCGATTCGATCGTGTCCTTGATGCATTTGAGGCCGACCCAGACGCCGGCCCACCGGCTCAGCGCCCAGCCGAGCGCGCCATAGTCGAGAATCTCCTGCACGCCGGCCGGCGAGAGGACCGGCATCATGACGTCGACAAACGCGAATTCGGATTGATGGGCGGTCGTCGAGGGTGCCCGCGAGATTGGCGTGACGGAAGACGTCGCCGCAGCGGTCGACGCCCGGCCCCTTGCCGTACCAAAGCGAAAATACGCCGTCGAATCGGCCTTCGCCCCGCATTTCCGCCTGCTGGGCGCCCCAGATCGCGGTCGCGGCGAGTTCCTCGTTGAGGCCGGGTTCGAAATGAATGTCGTTGGCCGCGAACAGCTTGGCGAGGCGGATGAACTGCAGGTCGAGGCCGCCGACCGGCGAGCCGCGATAGCCCGACACGAAGCCGGCGGTGCGAAGCCCGGCGCGGCGATCGCGCTCCTTCTGCGCCAGGAGCAGCCGCGCGACCGCCTGGGCGCCGGTCAGCAGGACGCGCGGCTTGGCGAGATCGAATCGGTCGGTCAGGGCGATGTCGGCGAGGCCGTCCGTCGAGGGAACCGGGGCGATCTCGTTCATGGCCTGCCTCCCGCCGCTCGGCGCCGGGCGGCATCAGGCCTGAATCTGTTCGCTCCGGCCGCCGATTGCAAGCGCGGGGGCGCCGTCACGCGCGATCGTTCACGCTTTTTCGCCCCGATCGGCGTAATTTTGGATCAGATGGGCTCAGGACCGCGCGAAATCGCGGCGATGCCCGTGCGGGAGACCTCGACGAGACCGATCGGGCGCATCAAGTCGACGAAATCGTCGATCTTGCGGGGCGCGCCGGTGAGTTCGAAGATGAAGCTCTCGATCGTCGCGTCGATCACCTTGGCGCGGAAAGCCTCGGCCAGGCGCAGCGCCTCGACGCGATTTTCCCCTTTGCCGCGCACCTTGACCATCGCAAGCTCGCGCTCGATCGCGCGGCCCGACAGGGTCAGGTCGGTCACGGAATGGATCGGGACGAGGCGCTCGAGCTGATGGCGAACCTGATCGACGACCTCGGGCGTGCCCGAGGTCGCGATCGTGATGCGCGATAGATGGGTCTCATGCGCGACTTCGGCGACCGTCAGGCTCTCGATGTTGAAGCTCCGGGCGGAGAAGAGGCCGACGACCCGCGCGAGCACACCCGGCTCGTTGTCGACGAGGACCGAGAGCGTGTGGCTTTCCGCATTCGATTTGCCGATCGCGGAGGAATAGGGAGAGGGCGGCGGGGCGGGGGCGTTCATGGTCGGATCCTTGCCGGAGACTTGCCGTTTCCCGCCTCGCGGGAAGAAGCGGGGTTAGACCAGCATCTTGCCCTTCTCGTCGATGACACTGCCGATCTCGGCGCCGGCGTCGTCGCCGAGATCGGCGAGAATCATCTCGTTATGGGCCTTTCCCGACGGGATCATCGGGAAGCAGTTTTCCTTCTGGTCGACCAGGCAGTCGAAGATCACCGCGCCGGGCGCGTCGATCATTTCCCGGATCGCCGCGTCGAGATCGGCGGGATCGGCGCAACGGATGCCGCGCGCGCCATAGGCCTCGGCGAGCTTGACGAAATCGGGCAGCGATTCGGTATAACTCTCGGAATAGCGGCCGCCGTGCAGCAGCTCCTGCCACTGGCGGACCATGCCCATGTACTGATTGTTGAGGATGAATATCTTCACGGGCAGGCGATATTGCGCCGCCGTCGACATTTCCTGCATGTTCATCAGGATCGACGCCTCCCCCGCAATGTCGATCACCAGCGCTTTGGGATGCGCCATCTGCGCGCCGATCGCCGCCGGCAGGCCATAGCCCATCGTGCCGAGCCCGCCCGAGGTCATCCAGCGGTTCGGCTCGTCGAAATGGAAATGCTGCGCCGCCCACATCTGGTGCTGGCCGACCTCGGTGGTGATGTAGACGTCGCGGCCGCGCGTCAATTCATAGAGTCGGCGCACCGCGTGCTGCGGCTTGATGACCGTCGCTGACGGGCGGAAGGCGAAGGAGTTCTTCGCGCGCCAATGGTCGATACTGCTCCACCACCGGGCGAGGGCGGGCGTGTCGGGCCGAAGGGCGCCCGTTCGCCACAGTCGCACCATGTCTTCCAGGACATGCGCGCAATCCCCGACGATGCCGAGGTCGACCTTGACGTTCTTGTTGATCGAGGACGGATCGATATCGATGTGGATTTTCTTCGAATGGGGCGAGAACGCGTCGAGGCGGCCGGTGATGCGATCGTCGAACCGGGCGCCGACGCAGATCATGAGGTCGCAGTCGTGCATCGCATTGTTGGCCTCGAACGAGCCGTGCATGCCGAGCATGCCGAGCCATTGCCTGTCGGAGGCGGGAAAGGCGCCCAGTCCCATGAGGGTCGACGTGATCGGAAATCCGGTCAGCCGCACCAGTTCGCGCAACAGGGTCGAGGCGGCCGGCCCCGAATTGATGACGCCCCCGCCCGTGTAGAACACCGGTTTGCGCGCCTTGGCCATCATGTCGACGGCCTGCTTAATGCGACCGAGCTCGCCTTTCATCTGTGGGCGATAGGTCTTGTGCTGGATATTCTTCGGGAACGCATAGGCGCCGGTCGCGAATTGAATGTCTTTGGGGATGTCGATCACGACCGGCCCCGGCCGTCCGCTGGAGGCGACATAAAAAGCCTCGTGAAGGATTCGGGGCAGATCCTCGATGCGCCGCACCAGATAATTGTGCTTGGTGCAGCTGCGCGTGATGCCGATGGTGTCGCATTCCTGAAACGCGTCCGAGCCGATCAGGTGAGTCGGCACCTGCCCCGTGATGCAGACCAGCGGGATTGAATCCAGCAGAGCGTCGGTGAGGCCGGTGACCGCATTGGTGGCGCCGGGGCCCGAGGTGACGAGCAGCACGCCGACCTTTCCGGTCGAGCGGGCGTAGCCTTCGGCGGCGTGGGCGGCGCCCTGTTCATGACGAACCAGAACGTGGCGCACCTTGTTCTGATGATAGATGGCGTCGTAGATCGGCAGGACGGCGCCGCCGGGATAGCCGAACATCACGTCCACGCCCTGATCCTTCAGGGCCTCGACGACCATTTCAGCGCCGGTCATCTGCTTCGACATTGTCATGCTCCGTGCGGTTCGACGGCGACGCCGCGTCTTTCGTCGTCAAAATCGGCAACGCGGCCGAGGAATTCCAGGCAACAAAAAAGGCCCTCGCGGGCCTTCGGATAGCGCCAGAGCCGGGCATCCAAGCGTTAAGCTCGTCCCGCCTCCAGCGTCGCAACTACGATGAGATTCCGATTCATGGCTCATTGCCTCGTCACTGTCCCAAAAGCGATTAGCGAGACGGACGGCATCCGTCAAGCCTTTTCCGCAGCGGGCCGGGCCATGGCGCGCCGCAGCGCCCCGGCGGCGGACGGGTTCCCGAATTTGCCGTCGCGTTAATCAGGCGAAAAGGAATTTCCGCTTAGATCGGGTGAATTGTCGTTTTGGAGAGCCGGTCTGCAGACAGCCTATTGATCCAAATATTATGAGCCTGTTGCCTCAACCCGCGGGGCCATAAAACCCCCCGGAAACGCCGGCGGCGAAACGGGCAATCTGGTCCGCGGCGTCTCGAGATCGCCCGATGGACGACCTCGGACAGGGACAGGTCCGGTTGCCGAGCGGGCCCGCTCGCAGGTCCGCGCCAGGGACCCGGAGTGTCGCCGGCGCCCGTCACACCGGAACTTGCGGGCGTCGCTCTGAGGCGCCTAGCATGCGCGTCCGCAGCTTTGAAATTTCCGCGGCCTGCGCCAGCGCGTGGACGTCCCGTCGTGGCGTCCAGCCCGATCATGCAGGGGGTGAGCCGAATGAGCGAAGCCAGAGGGTCCGGTGACGCAGACGGGGGTCCGAGGACGGACGGCGGGTCGATCGACCTCTCGGCGCTGACGGACGTCATCGGCTATCATCTCCGGCGCGCTCAACTCGCCGTCTTCGACGATTTCATTCGCTCCTTCGCGGAGCATGACATTCGCCCCTCCCAATATGGCGTGCTGACCGCGATCGATCGTAATCCCGGCTCCTCCCAGGCCGCCATCGCCGAGTCCCTCGGGATCAAGCGATCGAATTTCGTGAAGCTCGTCGACGAATTCGAACGCAGGAATCTGGTCGTGCGGCGGCAAGTCGCCGGCGATCGGCGCGCCAACGCCCTGTACCTCACCCCATCGGGACGCTCCGCGATCGAGCAGTTCCATGCGATTCGGGTTGCCCACGAGGCGCGCATCGCCGCGCTGATCGGTTCGGAGGAGGAGCGGAAGCTCTTCATCGAACAATTGACCAGGCTCAGCGCGCTGCGCGCCTCGCCCGCCGACTGACCGCCGACCGCTGCCGCGCGATCGGGCGCCGGAATCGGCGCCCCCGCGATGCGTCGGGACATCGACCCGGCGAGTATCCGGCGGGGCGTCCGGCCTCCGCCCGGGGAGCGCCGCCAATCCTCTGCCGCCGGAGCGCGCGGCCAGGCTCTTCACCCATCCCTGGCGAATATGCCTGTCGCCGTGACGAGGCGGTCGACGCGCCCCTGGGTCAGCGCGCGCAGGGCCTCGTCGGGCCGGTTGATGATCGGCTCCTCGTGGGCGTTGAACGAAGTATTGATGGCGCAGGGCAGACCCGTGATCTCCTCGAACCGGCGCAGAATGTCGTAATAGACAGGATTGTCCTGGCGCCGGATCACCTGCGGGCGCGCGGTGCCGTCGACATGGACCACGGCCGGGATGCGTTCGCGCCATCCCGGCTTGACGTCGCAGGTGACGGTCATATAGCGCGCGGTGTAGTGCAGCGCCGGCGGCAGATCGAAGATTTCCTCGACGCGCACGTCGCGCACGACCGGCGCGAACGGCATGAATTCCGTGCGATCGAGCCGCTTGTTGAGCCAGTCGTTGATCGCGCGGTCGGCGGGCGAGGCCATGATGGTGCGGGCGCCGAGCGCCCGGGGACCATATTCGCCGCGCCCGAGATAGAGTCCGAGGATTTTCCGCTCGGCCAGCATCGCCGCCGCCGCCTCGGGGATGGCGTCGCCGACGAGGCGAGCGGCGCCGCCGCGCACGAACGCATCGTCGGCCTCCTCGGTGTAGTCGCGGCCGAAATAGAGGTTTCCCAGCCTCTCGCGCCGCGAGAGGAAAGTCGCCAGACCATCCCGCTCCAACAGGAACTGCAGGACGCCGCCGGCCGCCTCGCCCTGGTCCGACATGGCGGGATAGACGAATACTTCCTCGAATGGAAAGCGTTCCGCGATGCGCTGGGTCAGCTTGACGTTGGCGAACACGCCGCCGGCGACGGCGAGATTGCGCGGCGTCTCGCGCGCGACGATTCGGTCGAGCGAGGCGAGCGTGACCCGTTCGAGAACTTGCTGCACGGAAGCCGCGACATCCTCGCGCCGCGAATTGGCGACCATGCGTTCGATGTCTGCAAAAATCGCTTCGGGGCTGGCCGTTGCGACAATCTGTCCGTCGTCGCGCACCCGATAGCGGCGCGCGAGTGCATCGGCGTGGATGGGTTCGCCGAACGCGGCGAGCCCGAGCACCTTTCCCTCGTGGCGGTTGGGGCGAAATCCGAGGCAGGCTGTCGCATTATAGTAGAGCAGTCCCAGACTGTCGGCCTTGTGCTGGGGTCGGCGCAGCTTCAGCGAATCCGCCTCGCCGCCGAACAGGTCGGTCAGCCGTCCGGCCCTGAGGCGACGCGCGCTGTAGTAGGCGCGATCGCCGCCGCCGTCGGACGTATAGATCAAAGCGTCGTCATAGCCGGTATGGAACAGAGCGGCCAGCGCATGCGCCAGATGATGGTTGTAGAAGGAGATGCGCGTCGGCCGCAGGCCCTGGTCGGCGAGGTAGCGCGGCGCGTCCAGGGCCAGAGCGGGATCGTCGATCCATTGGCGCGTCATCGCGCGGATCAGTTCGCGTTCCGGACGGCGCCGGACGGGAAACGGCCAACGCGAGCGCGTGGTGAAATAGCGCGTGGGATAGTTGACCCGCGGCAGCGCTACCGCCTCGACGTCGTCGAGAGCGAGGCCGGCCTGCGCAAGGCATTCGGCGACCGCCTCGCCCGGAAAGCGCCCGCCGTCGCTCTTGATCCGGGTGACCCGCTCCTGCGCCACGGCGGCGATCAGCCGGTAATCGTCATAGAGCGCCGCGCCGGCGTCATGGGAGGGGTAGATGCCCAGAATGATCACGCGCCAATCCGTTCTGCTTCAGCTTCGCCTCGTCGGCGGACCAGGCTTTAGACGCTGCGAAGGCCGGACGCATCCGCATTGGCGCGGCGATTCGGACAAATCGGCGGTCGCGGGGGGCGCCGCCGTCGACGCCCCTCCACCCGGCGCAGCGGCGCCCGCTCACTCGGCCCGCGCCGCCTCGATCTTGATCGTCTTGGCGTAGACCCCACTGATCTGGATCGCCAGCGGGCCGCCGCCGGTCTTGAACCGGATGCTCTTGTCGACGCCGGCGCAAGTTCTGCGTCGGACGTAGCCCGATTGGCCGTCGAGATCGCCATTCTCGGCGAGATCGATCCACGCGCCGTCCGAAACCGTGATCTGATACGTCCCGGCCGGCTGGGCGCCGAGCTTGACGACCGCGGCGTAGGCCGGATTGGCCCTGGCGGCGCGACCGGGAGCATGCGGGAACTTGACGTCGGCCTGGGCCGACAGATTGACCAGCGCCGGCGTGCCGAGCGCCGGCAGCGAGTCGCCATTGACGAGCGTCGGCAACGTCCCGCCGAAGCGAGCCTGGATGGCCGATAGCGGCCATGCGCCGGCGTCGCATCCCGTGCCGGCCGCCTGCCCGATCGAAGTCGAGCCGATCGTCAGCGCGGCCGGAAGGATCGCGCCTGCGGCGGCGCGAATGGCTTGATGTTTCAAACGATGAGTATCCATTGCGGCTCCCCGGTTTTGCATCGAGGCGACCGTTCTAGCACAACCAGAGCGTGCAGTCACGCGACGATCAGGCCGGTCACGATCGTCTCGATCACCTGGCGCTTGGCGAATTCGAATTTGGAGTCGTCGAGCGGACGCCCTTTTTCCAGCGTCGCGATCTCATGAGCCGCGTTGGCGTAGTGCTGCGTCGTCGCCCAGATCATGTAGAAGAGGTAGCGGGGTTCGACCGGCCGCATTTTCCCCTCTCCGATCCAGCGCCGCACGACACGCCCGCGCGATTCCACCCAGTCGGCGAGCGTCGTCTCGAGAAAATCCTGAATGACGGGAGCGCCGCGCATGATTTCGCTCGCCCAGATCTGTGATCCCAGCGGCATGGACCGCGCCAGATCCATCTTGGCGCCGATATAGCGGGACAGGGCCTCGCGCGGATCGTCGCTCTCGTCGAACGACGAGGCAGCCTCGAGCCAGGCGGTCAGCACGCGCTCGATCACGGCGCGGTAAAGCGCCGCCTTGGTCGCGAAATAATAGTGGAGATTGGCCTTTGGCACGCCGGCGCGCGCGGCGATCGCCGCCGTCGTCGCGCCGCCGAAGCCGCGTTCGGCGAAAATCGATTCGGCCGCCTCGAGGAGCACCCGCTCGTTTTCCGCGCGGATTGACGGCCTGATCAGCGGCTTGTTCACAAGGCATCCCCCGGCGCGCCCCCGGCCCCGCCATGTCCCCGGTCATGCGACGGAGACGATTGACCTGTCTGGCTTCCCTAGGGTGGGAGGCGTGCGTCGCGTCGCCGCTGGCTTCCGGCGCGGCGCCGCAATTTTCGGCGCCTTGGCAAGGATCGCGGCATTTGACCATTTGGTCAAATTCATAATAGCGTCGACCCGCGTTTCCCGAAGGGAGTCCCCGCGCGATGGCGGATCTGTCGAATGTGCGCATCAACGGACGCAGGCTCTGGGACGCGCTCATGGAAATGGCGGTGATCGGCGGCACGCCCAAGGGCGGCTGCAAGCGCCTCACTCTCACCGATCTCGACAAGCAGGGCCGCGCCTTGTTCACCGCCTGGTGCGAAAAGGAGGGCTGCGTCGTAAAGGTGGACGAGATGGGCAATATGTTCGCGCGCCGCGCCGGCGTCGAGGACGCTCTGCCCCCGGTCATGATGGGCAGCCATCTCGACACCCAGCCGACCGGCGGCAAATTCGACGGCGTGCTCGGCGTCCTCGGCGCTCTGGAGGTCGTTCGCTCGCTCAACGACCTCAAGATCAGGACGCGCCGCCCGATCGAAATCGCCAACTGGACCAACGAGGAGGGTTCGCGCTATGCGCCGGCGATGATTTCGTCGGGCGTGTTCGCCGGCGCCTACACCAAGGAATTCGCCTATTCGCGCGTCGACGCCGAAGGCAAGACGCTCGGCGACGAACTGGAGCGCATCGGCTACAAGGGCAGCGAGCCGATCGGCGGGCGGCCGATCCATGCGTTCTTCGAACTGCATATCGAGCAGGGTCCGATCCTCGAGGACGAGTCGATCGACATCGGCGTGGTGACCCACGGCCAGGGCCAGCGCTGGTACGAAATCCGCCTGACCGGCTTCGAGAGCCACGCGGGCTCGACGCCGATGCCGCGCCGCAAGGACGCGCTGCTCGGCGCGGCGCGGATCGTCGAACGCGTCAACCAGATCGGCCTGTCGAAGGCCCCGCTCGCGGTGGCGACGGTCGGCATGCTGAACCCCTACCCGAACTCGCGCAACGTGATCCCCGGCGAGGTGTTCATGACCGTCGATTTCCGCCATCCGATCGACGCGACCCTCGGCGATATGGACGCCGCGCTGAAAGAGGGCGTCGGCGAGATTGCGCGGGCGACCGGCCTTTCCGCCGACATCAAGGAGGTCTTCTATTATCCGCCGGTCCCGTTCGACAACGGCTGCGTCGAAGCTGTACGCCGCGCCGCCGGACATCTCGGGCTTTCGCACCGCGACATCGTGTCCGGGGCCGGGCACGATGCTTGCTACCTCGCGCGCGTGGCGCCGACCTCGATGATCTTCACGCCCTGCGTCGACGGCGTGAGCCACAACGAGAGCGAAGACATCAAACAGGAATGGGCGACCGCGGGCGCCAACGTGCTGATGCACGCGGTGCTGGAAAAGGCTGAGATCGTCGCCTGAACCGGGCGGCGCTTCGGAAAACCTTCGGAGAGCTGGAAATGTCTCTGGTCATCAAGGGCGGCACGATCGTCGCCGCCGATCGCACCTACAAGGCCGACGTGCTCGTCGAGGGCGAGAAGATCGCGGCGATCGGGCCCAATCTTTCCGGCGACGCCACACTCGACGGGTCCGAGTGCTTCGTCATGCCGGGCGGCATCGACCCGCACACCCATCTCGAAATGCCGTTCATGGGCACGACCTCGGCCGATCACTACGAGAGCGGCACCAAGGCCGCGCTGTCGGGCGGCACGACGATGGTCGTCGACTTCTGCATTCCCGGCAACGGCCAGCCGCTGATGGACGCCTGGGCGGACTGGGACCGCCGCTCGAAGACCGCCTGCGCCGACTACGCCTACCACATGTGCATCACCTATTGGTCGGACAAGGTGCGCGAGGACATGGGCAAGGTCGTCGAGAAGGGCGTGACGACCTTCAAGCATTTCATGGCCTACAAGGGCGCGCTGATGGTCAACGACGAGGAGATGTTCGCCTCGTTCCAGCGCTGCGCCGAGCTCGGCGCCATGCCGCTCGTCCACGCCGAGAACGGCGACGTCGTCGCCTCGCTCCAGGCCAAATACCTGAAGGCCGGCATCACCGGGCCCGAGGGCCACGCGCTGTCGCGCCCGCCCGAGGTCGAGGGCGAGGCGGCCAACCGCGCGATCATGATCGCCGACCAGGCGGGCTGCCCGCTCTACATCGTCCATGTCTCGTGCATCCAGGCGCACGAGGCGATCCGGCGCGCCCGCGCCAAGGGCATGCGCGTCTACGGCGAGCCGCTCATCCAGCACCTCGTGCTCGACGAGAGCGAATATTTCGACAAGGACTGGACGCATGCGGCGCGGCGGGTGATGTCGCCGCCATTCCGAGACAAGAAGAACCAGGACGACCTCTGGAACGGCCTACGCGCCGGTTCGCTGCAGGTCGTCGCGACCGACCATTGCGCGTTCACGACCGCGCAGAAGGCCTTTGGCAAGGACGATTTCACCAGGATCCCGAACGGGACGGGCGGGCTCGAAGACCGCATGCCGGTGCTGTGGACCTATGGCGTGGGCACCGGGCGGCTGACGATGAACGAGTTCGTCGCCGCCACCTCGACCAACATCGCGCGCATCCTCAACCTCTATCCGAAGAAGGGCGCGATCATCCCCGGCGCCGACGCCGATCTCGTCGTGTGGGACCCGAAGGCGACCAAGACGATCTCCGCCGCGACCCAGCTGTCGGCGATCGACTACAACGTGTTCGAAGGCGTGAAGGTAAAGGGTCTGCCGCGCTTCACCCTGTCGCGCGGCGAGGTGCCGTGGCGCGACGGCAAGGTCCAGGTCGAGCCGGGCCGCGGCAAGTTCGTCAGGCGCGAGCCGTTCCCCGCCGAGGCGCGCGCGCTCGCCGCCTGGAAGCAGCATACCGCGGCCAAGGGCGTCGCCCGCTGACATGCTCAACACGCTGACCCCTCCACGCGAAGCGGCGGTCGGCGAGCGGGTCATCGACGTCGTCGATCTCTCGCTGAGCTTCGCGACGGCGGACGGGCCGGTGCAGGCGCTGAGCGGGATCGACCTCGCGGTGGAACGAGGCGAATTCGTCTCGTTCATCGGACCGTCTGGTTGCGGCAAGACGACGCTGCTGCGCACGATCGCCGATCTCGAGACGCCGACCTCGGGCGTCATCCGGGTCAACGGCATGAGCCCGCACGAGGCGCGCGCGCGGCGTGCTTACGGCTATGTGTTCCAGGCGCCCGCGCTCTATCCCTGGCGCAGCGTCGCGCGCAACATCGCGCTGCCGCTCGAGATCATGGGCTATCCGAAGGCGGAGCGCGACGCGCGCGTCGCGCGCGGGCTCGAACTCGTCAACCTGACCGGCTTCGGCAGGAAATTCCCCTGGCAATTGTCGGGCGGCATGCAGCAGCGCGCCTCGATCGCGCGCGCGCTCTCCTTCGATCCCGACCTTCTGCTGATGGACGAACCGTTCGGCGCGCTCGACGAGATCGTGCGCGACAAGCTCAACGCGCAACTGCTGCGATTGTGGGACGCGACGCGCAAGACTGTCCTGTTCGTGACCCATTCGATTCCGGAGGCGGTGTTCCTGTCGACCCGCATCGTGGTGATGTCGCCGCGGCCGGGCCGCATCCACGACGTCATCGCCTGCGAATTTCCGCGCGACCGCACGCTCGACATCCGCGAGACCGGGGCGTTCCTGGAGGTCGCCAACCGCGTCCGGCAGGGCCTGCGCGAGGGCCATTCCTATGAGGATTGAGCGGGACGCGCGGAGCGCGCGCGCATGACCCGCGCCCTTCCCGTCGCGATCGTGGTCGCCGCGCTGGTCGTCGTCTGGTACGTCGGCGCGGTCTTCATGAACAGACAGCTTCAGGAGGATTTCTTCGCCAACGCCGGCATCGCGGGCTATTCGTTCGCCGATCTCGCCGCCGCCGATCTCAACATGGACCGCCCGAAGCTGCCTGCGCCGCACCAGATCGTCGCCGAACTCGACCGTTCGCTGCTGGAGACCGCGCCGAGCTCGAAGCGCAGCCTCGTCTATCACGGCCTCATCACGCTCGAGGAAACGCTGCTCGGCTTTGCGATCGGCTCGGCGCTCGGCATTGCGCTCGCCGTCCTCATAGTCAATCTCGCCGCGCTCGAAAAATCGCTGATGCCGTGGATCGTCGCCTCGCAGACGATTCCCATCATCGCGCTGGCGCCCATGATCGTCGTCATCCTCAACCAGTTCGACATCACCGGCATCATTCCCAAGGCGGTCATCGCCGCCTATCTGTCGTTCTTTCCGGTCGCCGTCGGCATGGTCAAGGGCCTGCGCTCGCCCGATCCGCTGCAGGTCGACCTGATGCGCACCTATTGCGCGACCCGCGCGCAGACCTTCCGCAAGCTGCGCGCGCCGGCGAGCGCGCCGTTCTTCTTCGCCAGCATGAAGATCGGCGTCGCCGCCGCGCTGGTCGGCGCCGTCGTCGCGGAAGTCACCAAGAGCGAGGACGGCGGGCTCGGCGCGCGGCTGCTCGCGGGCTCCTACTACGGGCAGACCGTGCAGATCTGGGCGGCGCTGTTCACGGCGGCGGCGTTGTCGGCGGCTCTGGTCGGCCTGATCGGCCTCGCCGATCGGCTCGTGTCCCGCCGCATGGGCTTCGTGCAATGAGCGGGCGCGCGGCCGACCTCGCGCCGCCCGCCCTGTTCGGCGCCGGCGTGCTGCTTGTCTGGGAGCTCGGCGTGCGCGGCTTCGGCGTGCCCGTCATCATCCTGCCCGCCCCCTCGGCGATTTTCGTTCGGCTGGTCCATTCCATCCCGACCTTGGCGGCCGATTTCGCGCAGACGATCCAGGGCGTGATCGCGGGGTATGCGATCGGCTGCGGCGCCGGCCTCGTCGGCGCGATCCTCGTCGATCGCTCGCAATTTCTGCAGCGCGGCCTGCTGCCGCTCGGGAACCTCGTCTCGGCGCTGCCGATCGTCGGCGTCGCGCCGATCATGGTGATGTGGTTCGGCTTCGACTGGCAGTCCAAGGCCGCCGTCGTCGTCATCATGACCTTCTTTCCGATGCTCGTCAGCGTCGTGGCGGGACTCGCGAGCGCGGGGGCGATGGAGCGCGACCTGATGAAGACCTACGGCGCGAGCTACGGCCGGACCCTGCGCAGCCTGCGGCTGCCGGCGGCGCTCCCGTTCGTCTTCAACGCGCTCAAGATCAACACGACGCTCGCGATGATCGGCGCGATCGTCGCCGAATTCTTCGGCACGCCGACCGTCGGCATGGGCTTTCGCATCAGCACCGAGGTCGGCCACATGAGCATCGACATGGTCTGGGCGACTATCGTGGTGGCGGCCATCGCCGGCTCGGCGTTCTACGGTCTCGTCGCGCTGATCGAGCGCCGGGTGACGTTCTGGCATGCGTCCTATCGCCAGCAACGCGCGTGATCCAGGGTTTGTAGCAGGAGGAGCAGGGTATGAGACAGTCAATATGTGGGTTGGTCGCGACGACGGCGCTGCTGGCGGTCGGGGCCGCGCACGCCGCCGACAAGGTGACGCTGCAGCTCAAATGGGTCACGCAGGCGCAGTTCGCGGGCTACTACGTCGCCAAGGACAAGGGCTTCTACAAGGACGAGGGGCTCGACGTCACGATCAAGCCGGGCGGTCCCGACGTGGCGCCGGAACAGGTGCTCGCCGGCGGCGGCGCCGATGTCGTCGTCGACTGGATGCCGGCCGCCCTGGCGACCCGCGAGAAGGGCGTCGCGATGGTCAACATCGCCCAGCCGTTCAAGCATTCAGGCCTCGAACTGACCTGCCGGGCGGAAACGGGGGTCAAGACGCCGGCCGACCTCAAGAACCGAACGCTCGGCGTCTGGTTCTACGGCAACGAATATCCGTTCCTCAACTGGATGGGCAAGCTCGGCTACAAGACCGACGGTTCGGCGGGCGGGGTCAAGGTGCTCAAGCAGGGCTTCAACGTCGATCCGCTGCTCCAGAAACAGGCCGATTGCATCTCGACCATGACCTACAACGAATATTGGCAGGTCATCGACGCGGGCTACAAGCCGAGCCAGCTCGTCGTGTTCAAATACGAGGATCAGGGGGTCGCCACGCTCGAGGACGGCCTCTACGCCATGGAAGACAAGCTGAAGGATCCGGCCTTCGTCGACAAGATGGCGCGTTTCGTCAAGGCCTCGATGAAGGGCTGGGCCTGGGCGCGCGCCAATTCCGACGCCGCGGCGAAGATCGTGCTCGACAACGACGCCACCGGCGCCCAGACCGAGCATCACCAGCAGCAGATGATGGGCGAGATCAACAAGCTCACCGAAGGGTCCGACGGCAAGCTGGATCCGGCGGACTACAAGCGCACGGTCGCGACCCTGCTGACCGGCGGTTCCGATCCGGTCATCTCCAAGGAGCCGGTCGGCGCCTATACCGATGTCGTGATCGACAAGGCGATGGCGAAATAGCCGCCGGCCGACGATCCGGAACCTCGCGGCGCGGCGCGGCGATTGCGCCGCGCCGCTTTCGCTTCGCGCTCTGACAACGCGTGGAGGAGGCGCAATGTCGCCGTCGACGATCCTCTATTCGGCGCTGGCGCTGCTCGCCGGCTTCCTGTTTCCCTTCCAGGCAAGCGTCAATTCCCAACTCGGGCGCGGCATTGGCGGCCCGGTCGCGGCGACCCTGGTGTCGTTCGCCTTCGGCCTGGTCGTCGTCGCGACCGCAAATTTCATCGCCTTCCGGCAGATTCCAGCGCTGTCGGACCTCCTGCGGCAGCCGCCCTATCTGCTGTTCACCGGCGGCGCGATCGGGGCCGTCTACCTCGGCGCCAGCGTATTCCTGGCGCCGCGCATCGGCGCCGGCGCCCTGCTCTGCCTCGTCGTCGCCGGGCAGCTCCTCGGCGCGCTCGTCATCGACCGGTTCGGACTGTTCGGCCTGGCGGTGCGGGAATTGACGTTCGGCCGACTTGCAGGAGCGGCTCTCGTGCTCGCTGGCGCTCTGCTGGTTCGGCTCGCATGAAACTCGATCCGAGACGGGTCCCCTGGCGTAGCAACAATGCAACGACCCTGTTGCCATTATCGCACAGCGTCGGGCGAACGGGCGCGATATAACGCACGGGCGGTGCGAGATCGATGCGATGGCCAAACTCTCGACCCCCTTCCCTGTTTCCGGCGACGCGGCAGAGGATGCTTCGCGCCTGTTGCAGCGGCTCGGCTACGTCGTACTCGCCCTCGGCGCGCCCTGCGCCGAGGCGCTTTCGTCGCGCGCGATTTTCCTGTTCTTTCCCATCGGCATGGCGTTGCTGCTGGTCGCCGCCATGCTCAACCCGCCGCCCGGAGTCACGGACCGGCTCGACCGCGCGCTGAAGTCGCCGCTGGCCCTGGTCGGCGTCGGGCTGATCGCCTGGGCCACGCTCTCCCTCGCATGGACGCCGTTTCCCGTCGAAGCGATCGAGCATCTCTTCAAACTGGGCGGGACGGCGCTGGTGGTCGTAGTCGCCTTGGCATGTTCCTACGAGCACATGCGGGCCACCGACCTCTATCTGTTTCCGATCGGGGTCGTGCTCTCGATGGTCGCGATCCTGGCGCTCGCTGTTGCCGAACATTCGGGCGGGGCGCCCTACGCCGATCGGATCGATCGGACCGGCGTCGGGCTCGTGATCCTGCTCTGGCCCGCGATGGCCGGACTGGCGGCGCGTGGGCGCAACGGCCTGGCCCGACTCCTCATGATCCTGGCGGCCGCGTTCGTCTTCGCCATCGGCGCGCCGGTTCCCGCAGCGGCGCTGTTCGTCGGCGTGCTGACTCTTTCGTTCGCCATATCCGACCTCAGGCGCACGGTCGTCGATCTCAGCCTTCTGGCCGCCGGAATCGTCCTGCTGTCGCCGCTGGCCCCGGCCGTCGCGCCGGCGCTGTCGCGATGGTTTTTCAGCGTCAAGCTCTCCAACCTCGGCGGTCCATTCACGCCGCTGGCCGGCGCGGCCGAACTGCTGTTGCATGCCCCGCTCCGCCTGTTCACCGGGCACGGAATGGACACGTCGATCCGCGTCGTCGAGACGGGCCTCGCGCCGGGTTCCGTGCCGCGGGTCGCGCTGTTTGAACTATGGTACGAGCTCGGCGTGGTCGGCGCGATGCTGGGCGCGGCGCTCGCATTTCTCGGCTTTCGCGCGGTCGGCGCGACGGGCGTCAGGATCGCGCCCTTTCTCATCGCCGCTTTCGCCTGCGATCTCACGATGGCGTTCCTGTCGGAGGACTTCTCGCAAATGTCCTGGGTGACCCTGCTCGCCGTCAGCGCCATCTCGGCCGGCGCGGCGGCGCGCAGTCAGTATCGCACCCGGCGCCCGGCGGCGGGAACGGCGCAACCCAGCCTTTGATCGGCGCCGGCGCGACTAGAATGGGTGATATTGGAACATCCAGGTCTCCGTGAGCGTCTCGCCGTTCGCCTGGAGGAAACAGCGCAATTCGACGGGGTCGACGCCGCTGACCGCCAGATCGAACTGGACGCGCCAATGGCCGACGACGCCATCGGGCACCGCCTCGACCAGCTTGTAGCTCGAAAACGTCCCCCGGGATGCGCTCAGCACGGGCTCGGGCAACACGCCGTAAGGGAGCGCGGCGAGCGGCCCGCCGAGGAATTCGACCATGAACTTGCGCACGCCTTCGGGGCGCGGCAGGCCGGCCTGGCCGCCGCGGCCCAGACGGGTGGCGACGCAGCGTCCGAGCTTGGACGGGTAGGGCTCGTCGGCGAGCCAATGCAGGCGATAGCGGAGCGCGACCTCGCCGTTGGCGGGGATCGGCTTCTCCGGCACCCACATGGCGACGACATTATCGTGGATTTCGTCGTTGGTCGGGATTTCGCAGAGCTGGATCGAACCCTTGCCCCAGCCCTCGCCCTGTGGGCCGGCCAGCGGCTCGATCCAGAGGCTCGGGCGACGATCGTAGTTCACGCCGTCGAGATAATGATCGAAGACACGGTCGCGCTGGAGAAGCCCGAAGCCGCGCGGATTGTTGTCGGAGAAGGCGGAGACCATGATGCGCGGCGGATTGTTGAGCGGACGCCAGAGCCGTTCGCCATTGCCGCTCCACATCGCCAGACCGTCGGAATCATGCACCTCGGGCCGCCAGTCGATCGCGGTCTCCTTCTTGGTTTCCGAGAACCAGTACATCGACGTCAACGCCCCGACCCCGAAGCGCGCCACCGCGGCGCGCATGAACAGGGCGGCGTCGATGTCCATCACGACGCCCTTGCCGCGCTTCATTTCGAAGCGATAGGCGCCGGCGATCGACGGCCCGTCCATCAGCGCGTATATGACGACGCTGTCCGCGCCTTCCTTGGCGTCGATGAAGAAGTTGGTGAAATCAGGAAATTCTTCGGAACGATCCGCGACGGCGACATCGAGGGCGATCCCGCGCGCGGAAAGGCCGTATTGCCGGAGTTCGCCGATCGAACGGAAATAGGCTGCGCCGAGGAAGGCGACCCAATCGTTCTTGCGCCAGTCGAGTTCGCCGTCGCGCGCTTCCTGGATGCGAAATCCGGCAAAGCCGGCGCCCTGCGGCAATTGTCGCGCGACCGAGTCGGCGGGCATGTCGAAATAGGCCTGGTCGTAGATGATCCGACGCGCCTGGCCGTCCTCGACGACGTGAACATCGACCGCCTTCTGGAAGAACAGGCCGAGATGGAAGAACTCGACGGGAAACCGGCCCGGTCCGTCGCCGAACAACGCATGGTCGGTGCGGAACTTGATCTTGCCCCATTCCTCGTAGTTGATCTTCTGCACCACCTGCGGCGCCGGTCGTGGCGGGCCGACATAGGGGCTGCGCGCCATGTCCCGGGCGCGGGCTTTCAGCAAGTCGAACGAGAACGCGACCGGCTCCGCCAGACGCAATGCGTCGGCGCCGTCGGCCTTGGCCTCGATGTCGGCGACCGCGACGAGGCCGGCGGCCGTTGCGGCGGCGCCTTTCAACAGGGTGCGGCGATCAACACTCTCGGACATGACGATCCTTTTTCGGGATGGGGCGGCGGCGCTGCTTAGGGCATTTCTCGCCCGAGTGAAATCCGGCGCGGCCGAGAAACGCCGGCGCGTTGCCATGGCGCAACGCGGCGCCTATATCCTCTACAGACGCCGGCTTTCGCGAGGCTTGAGAGAGACAACGTCAATGGGCCCCGAACAGCGCGACTATCCACCGATCTCCCCGGTCTCGGCGGGGCTCGGGGGTCGGTGCCCGCGTTGCGGCGACGGCCGGATGTTCGCGGGCTTCATCACCGTCGCGCCGCGGTGCGAGGTCTGCGGCCTCGATTATTCCTTCGCGGACGCGGGCGATGGGCCCGCTGTCTTTGTCGCCTTGTTCGGCGGGTTTGCGGTCCTGGGGGCGGCCCTGTGGACCGAAATCGTCTATTCGCCGCCGATGTGGCTTCATATGATCGTGTTTCTGCCGCTGACGCTGTTCGTCTGCCTTGGGCTGTTGCGTCCGTTCAAGGGACTGTTGATCGCGCTTCAATACCGCAACCGGGCGGAGCCGGGCAGGCTGAAGAGCTGACGGGATGGGTTCGCGCGCTTGGCTGGTCTGGCTCGGCATGTCGACATCCCTTGCGCTCGCCGGCCTGATCGGGCTCGGCGTCTGGCAGTTGAAACGCCTCGCCTGGAAGGAGGGTCTGATCGCCGAGGTTGCGGCGCGGGCCGACGCCGCCCCGGTCGACGCTCCGGCGGAAGCCGATTGGGCGAAGCTCGACCCCGCCGATTACGAATATCGCCACGTCCGGCTGCGCGGCGTCTACGAGTTCTCGCGCGAGGCCCTCGTCTTCCGGGCGCTGGAGCGGGCGCGCGGCCGCTTCAGCGGACCCGGCTATCTCGTGATGACGCCGCTGCGCCTCGCCGGCGGCGCGCATGTCATCGTCAATCGCGGCTTCGTGCCGCAGGACCAGCGCGATCGCTTCGCCGCGGCGGCGCCCGACGCTCTGGCCGAGACGACGGTGACCGGGCTCATGCGGTCGAGCGAACCGCGAAATTGGTTCACGCCGCCCGACGACCCCGCGCGCGGCCAATGGTACACGCGCGACCCCGCCGCCATCGCATCGGCGCTGAACGTCGAACGCGCTGGGCCTTTCACGATCGACGCCGACGCCGGAAGCCCCGGCCTGCTGCCGCAGGGCGGCGAGACGGCGCTCGCGTTTCCCAACAACCATCTCGGCTACGCCCTCACCTGGTTCGGGATGGCGCTGGCTCTGGTCGGGGTGTCCGGCGCCTTCGCGGCCACGCGGCTGCGGGCCGAGCGCGCGACCGCGCGGGGCCCGCGCGAAGCGCCGCCCCCGGTCGCCTGAGCGTTTGCGCGGCGCCTCGAAGTTCGCCGGCGCGCCGTCGCCGATTTTGACGCTCGCCGAGTCGGGACGCCCGACGGCTAGGCGTCGACGCGCGAGGCGGTCGACAGCCCCACGAGATAGCCGATCTGGACGAGAACCAGACCGACGGCGAGAGACGTCGTGGCCTGACCGAATCCGATCGTGACCGCAAAAGCGCATACGACGATCGCCACCAGGCCCATCGACGCCGCCAGGGCATAGACGTTGAAGAACATCCCGAGCGCGAAGCCGGCCGCCGCGAGACATGCGAGCGTGACCATGGGCTTGCTCCAATCGGACCGCGAATGCGGCCCGACGGCGGATCCTAGGGTCCGGATTGTTAACAATCCCTTGCGCCGCGCGACGGACGAGGCGAGCGGGCCGAGTCCCGCGTCCGGCTCGGCGGCGGTCGGCGTCGAGCGCGGTCTTGACGCGGGCCGGGCCCTCCCCTACATCAATGTTCTCTATTTGTTCTGGAGACCGGTCATGCAGCCTCAACGGTCCAGGCTCGGCGAATACGGGCGAACCCCCCCAAACGCGCGCCAGTTCGGCGTCTCGCTCGGCGACGGACTGGTTCCGCCCGAGCGCCGGCGCGGGCGGGGCGCCCCCTCCAACGCGACCGGACGGTTCGAGCCGACGAGCCGCGAGGCGTTCGACGACGGCTGGGAGCGCGAGGAAGCGCCGACTCCCCTGAAGACCGAAGTCATCCACGAGCGCCCCCGCACGATCATCACGCGCAACGAATCGCCGGACATATCCTTCGACCGCTCGATCAATCCCTATCGCGGCTGCGAGCACGGCTGCGTCTATTGCTTCGCGCGACCGACCCACGCCTATATGGGCCTTTCCCCCGGCCTCGACTTCGAGAGCAAGCTGTTCGTCAAGGACGGCGCCGCCGCGCTGCTCGAGCGCGAACTCGCGGCGCCCAATTATCGCCCGCGCACGATCGCGCTCGGCTCCAACACCGATCCCTACCAGCCGATCGAGCGCCAGTATCGCGTCACCCGCTCGATCCTCGAGGCGCTCGCGCGCTGCGACCACCCCGTCGGGATCGTGACCAAATCCAACCTCGTGCTGCGCGATCTCGACCTGCTCGCGCCAATGGCGGCCAAGGGACTCGCCAAGGTCTATGTCTCCGTGACGACCCTCGACAGGGAGGTTGCGCGCCGGATGGAGCCGCGCGCGCCGACGCCCGGCCGCCGGCTCGAGGCGATCGAGCGCCTCGCGGAGGCGGGCGTGCCGACCGGGGTGATGGTCGCTCCGATCGTTCCGGCGGTCAACGATTCCGAGATCGAGACCATCATGACCCGCGCCTACGCGGCCGGAGCGCGCGAGGCGGGCTACGTCATGCTGCGCCTGCCGCTCGAATTGCGCGATATTTTCCGCGAATGGCTGCTCGTTCACTATCCCGACAAGCTGCGCCACAGCCTTTCGCTGGTGCAATCGACGCATGGCGGCAAGGACTACGATTCGCAATGGGGCAAGCGAATGGCGGGCTCGGGCCCCTACGCCTGGATGATCGGACGCCGCTTCGAGATCGCGGCGCGGCGACTGGGCTTCAACGAGACGCCGACGAGGCTGCGATGCGATCTCTTTCATGCGCCTGAAAGCGCCGCGGCGAGCGGCCCGCAGCAGTTGAGCCTGTTTTGACGGGAGGCGACGGACGCTTCTGTCCACCGCCCAGCGAGGCCGCGAAAACCTGATTGGGCGCCGCCGGCGGCGGCTGCCGCCGCTCGGGCTACGCTCATCCGTCGAAGCGAATCCAGGCGTATTGCCGCAATCGCCCTGTTGGCGCGAACCGGCGCCAATGAAGGAGGCCGAGGACGGGAAGGCGCGCGCCCGGAGCGCCGTCGATTGCCGGCGCGGCCGTCCTTGCGGGAAGCGTCCCTCGACCACCCTCGAGGACCAAAGTCCCCGATCGGCGCCGATGAGGTTCGGCGCGCTCGCGTGCGGGCGCCTCATTGAAACCACTTGGCGTAGATCGCAGCGAACTCGCCGGTCTCGATCGTCAGGTGCAGCCATTGATCGACGAAGGCCTTCAAGGCGGGATCCGGCGCCATCCAATAGGCCTTCTCGGCGAAGTCGAACGGCCGGTCGGGATGGATCGCGCAAAGGACGCCCGCATGGAGCTTCTGCTGGAACCGCGTCTCGGACGCATCGGTGATCATCAGATCGGCTTCGCCACCCGCGAGCGCATCGAATATGGTCGTGTTGTCCGCATGCAGGACGATCTGCGCGGCCTGGAGATGAGCGCGATCAAAGCGCTCGTTGGTCCCGCCCGGATTGGCGATCACCTTCACCTCGGGCCGGTCGATCCGCGCGAGCGTCTGGAATTTGTCGACGTCCTGACAGCGCGCGATCGGCGTCTTGCCTTCGCGCAGATAGGGCGCCGAAAAGAAACCCTGCCTGGCGCGTTCCAGAGTCACCGAGACGCCGCCCATGGCGATATCGAAAGCGCCGGCCGCGAAGTCCCGGCCCAGACTTGGCCAGCTCGTCGCCTCGAACTCGACCTTGACCCCGAGCGCCGCACCGAGCGAGCGCGCCAGATCGATGTCGAAACCCGAATATGCGCCGCTCGCCCTGTCGAGCGCCGTGAACGGCCGGTAATCGCCGGTCGTTCCAACCCGCAACACGCCGCGCGCGACGATCTCGTCGAGCCGCGAGGCGTCCGCCGCGATCGGAAATCCCAGGGCGAACGCAGCCAGGAAAAGGATTCGCCCTATCGAACGCCAACCGATTCCCCGGGCGCCGGCGCGCGCCGGAACGCGCTCGGTGTCGGGCCGATCGTCGGCGACGGCAAGGCTTCGGGTTCGAGGCTTCAGGCGCAGCACCATTGCGCCTGCCGCGCGCGGGAGATCTGCGGTGCGGCCCTGAAGTCGCCGTTCCCGCTCCAATCCTCGATTTCGTCGCGCAATCCGCGCGAAAGGATATATCGCAGCCCCGAGAGAATCGGCTGGTCTGCGCCGCGCGCCGCCTCGTCGACCCCGTCCAACTCCTCGTCCGCGGCATGAATCGAGAATTCCCGGACCAAGCGGGCGGCGAGCGCGCCAGCGGCCATGTGGCGGCGCGAGGCCCCGGCCGCGAACCGCAGCGCGAAATCCCCGCCGATCGAGGCGAGCGCGGCGCTCGCCACGTGAGGATTCGAGCAGGTGTGAACGATCTCACGGAGCGTCATGGGTCAACTCCTGGCCTGGATCGGAACCGTGTCCTCACTCGTAACCGCGAAAAAAGTCCGAGTTGTGACGCCGGCGCGCTCGGACCGCCGAACCCGGGGCGCGCCCGCCGAGCGCGGTCAGAAGTCGGTCGCAAGGCCCCTGACCTCCCAGTCGCCGTAGCGGACCGGTTCGGGACCGTCGCGGCCGTTGATTTCGCGCGGCTGCGGCGCGCGCGCGCTGCGCCGGCGCGCCTCCGCCTCCGCGAGCGCGCGCGCGGCCGCCGGCGCAACGAGACGCGGGCCGATCGCGCCCGGCGAGCGAGCGATCTGCGGCCGAACCGACGACGGGTCGAAACTCCCAGTCAAAGTCGTCCTCCCCAGAGTCTTCGCAAGGCTTGCGCAGCAGCGCATCGTCGGCGTCACGGCGTTTTCCAACCCGCCAAAATCATGATACTGCGAGATTCGCCCGCCGGGACGCCCTGGGGGTCGCATTTCGATCAATTTTATGCGTCGTTCGACGTTTCCTGTCTTGCTGCTCCAACAATTTCCGCGGGTTGGACTGACCGGCCGCTTGCTTGCCTGGCGATTTCAGACGGCCGCCCAATCGCTCCCGATTCGAAGAGGTCGAAGGCTTGAAAGCTCCCGAACGCGCGCGGAACGCGAATTTCAGACGGCGTCCGACCGCTCATTCCATGCTTTCGCCCGAGCCGCTCGCCCCGGGCCTCGCGGTCAGACTCGCCGCTTCGCAGATGCTTGCCGAGACGCTCGCGTCGGGACGGCCGCTGGATGAGCGCTTTTCGGGCGAGACCCCGCATGCGCGGCTGAGCGGCCTCGACGCGCGCGACCGCGCGCTGACCCGTTCGATCGCGACGGTTTCGCTGCGCCGGCTCGGCACGATTCGCAAGGCCCTGGGACGCTATCTCGAGAAGGGACTTCCGAGAAAGTCGGGCGGGCTCGAATGGACGCTGGTCGTCGCGGCCGCCCAGATCCTCTTTCTCGACGCGCCCGATCATGCGGCGGTCGACCTCGCGGTCCGCGCGGCCAAATGCGAGCCGGCGGCCGCGCCATTCGCCGCGCTGGTCAATGGCGTGCTGCGCAACATCGCCCGCGACCGCGACGAAATCCTCGAAGGCTCGGATGCGCTCGAAGACGATACCCCGGCCTGGCTCGCGGCGAGGTGGCGCGCCAACTACGGGGCGGCGACCGCCAATGCGATCGCCCTCGCCAACCGCGACGAGCCGACGCTCGATCTCAGCGTGAAGAGCGACGCCGAAGGCTGGGCGCGCCGCCTCGGCGGGATCGTCCTGCCGACGGGTTCGGTCCGGCTGGAGTCCCACGTCGCCGTGCCCGATCTCGAAGGCTACGCCGACGGCGAATGGTGGGTGCAGGACGCCGCCGCCGCGCTGCCGGCGCGGCTGTTGCGGGCGACCGCCGGCATGCGCGTCGTCGATCTGTGCGCCGCGCCGGGCGGCAAGAGCGCGGAAATCGCCGCCACGGGGGCCTCCCTGACCGCGGTCGACCGCTCGGCCGAACGGCTCAAGCGTCTGGCGCTCAACTTCGAACGCCTGCGACTCCACGCTGAAATCGCCGTCGCGGACGCCCTGTCCTACGACGCCCCGCCGTTCGACGCGGTGCTGCTCGATGCGCTGTGCATGGCCACCGGCACGATCCGGCGCCACCCGGACGTCGCGTGGACCAAGCGGCTCGGCGACCTCGCCCCGCTGGTCGCGCTGCAGGCGCAACTGCTCAACAAGGCCGTCGCGCTGACCAAGCCGGGCGGGACGATCGTCTTCTGCACCTGCTCGCTGGAGCCGGAAGAGGGCGAGGCGCATGTCTCCTCGCTGCTGCGCCGCAATCCCGACGTCCGGCGAATGCCGATCGAGGCGGAGGAGATCGGCGGCCTCACGGAGTGCCTGTCGGCCGTCGGCGACCTCAGAACCTTGCCGTGCCATTTGCGCGGACCCACGCCACGCCTGTCCGGCCTCGACGGCTTCTTCGCCGCCCGGCTGCAGCGGACAAACTGATCGTCGCTCGCCTCGCGCCGTCGACCATGCTTAAATCCCGGCAGAGCGCGGATCCGTCTTCTGCAATGCGATCCCGATCCGCGGGCGCGCCGACCATCTTCGGCGGCCGCCGTCGTGGATCGCCGAGGCGGATTTGGGCTCTCCATCACTTATCGCGATGAAGCTCAGCCTCTTGGCCCGCGGGGCCGCGGGCCGCCTCGCCCGCCTGCGTCGGCCGCTCGCTTTCCCGCGCGGCATGATGGGCGCGCTGCGCGGCGGCCGCTCCGATCGGCTCTTGATCGCCCCGCAGGACATACGCACGGCCGATCCGATCGTCGCCGACCATATCTACGCCGGTCATTTCTCGCTCGCCGGCAAAGCGGTCGACACGCATGGCTATTCGCCGTTCGCGACCGCCGCGCCGTCGCCGGCATGGAGCCAAGCCCTGCACGGCTTTGGCTGGCTCCGGCATTTGCGCGCCGCCGACACGGTCCTGGCGCGCGCGAACGCCCGGGCGCTGGTCGAGGACTGGCTCAATCTCGACGCCCGCGGCGGTTCGATCGATCGCCGCGTCGCGCGCGACCCGCGGGTTGTCGCTCGCCGGCTCATCTCCTGGCTCAGCCAGTCGCCCCTCATCCTGGCGGCCGCCGACCACGTCTTCTACCGTCGCTTCGTCGGAGCGATCGAGGCCCATTGCGCGGCGCTGCGCTGGGCGTTGGCCGAGGGACTGCAGGGCGAAGCGCGGCTGACCGCCGCGATAGCGCTCGCCCATGCCGGCCTCTGCCTGGAACGCGGCGGCGGGCTGTTGCGGCGGGCCAACCAATTGCTGTCCCAGGAGCTGGCGATCCAGCTGTTGCGGGACGGCGGCCACGTCAGCCGCAATCCGCACGTCCTGGTCGAGCTTCTGCTCGACCTCCTGCCGGCTCGGCAAGCCTTCGTGGCGCGCGGAATCGTGGCGCCGGAGGCGGTTCTCAGCGCGATCGACAGGATGATTCCGATGCTGCGGATGTTTCGCCACGCCGACGGCTCGCTCGCCGGATTCAATGGCATGGGGGCCAGCGAGCCGGACACCTTGGCGACCCTGCTCGCGCATGGCGACGTCGGCGGCGCGGCGGTGCTCGATGCGCCCTATTCCGGCTACCAGAGGCTCGAGGCGGCGGGCGCGATCCTCGTCGCCGACGTCGGCGCGCCGCCGCCGTGGGCGTTTTCCCGGGAGGCTCACGCCGGCTGTCTTTCCTTCGAACTGTCGAGCGGCGGCGCTCGGCTGGTCGTCAATTGCGGAGCGCCGCAGCCCGACGCGGTGCAGGCGCGCGAGGCCGCCCGCGCGACGGCGGCCCACTCGACGCTGATCGTCGATGACCATTCGAGCTGCCGCTTCGAACCGAGCGGCTCGCGATCGATCGCGGCGGGCCTCCTCGTCGACGGACCGCGTCGGGTCGAGGCGACCCGGCGCCGGGAGGACGACGGCGGTCAATTCCTGCAAGCGAGCCACGACGGCTATGCCCGTCGCTACGCGGTCCTGCATCTTCGCTCCCTGAGTCTCGCCGGGGACGGCGCCACGCTGCTCGGCGAGGATCGCCTCGCGCCGTTCGGCAGGGGCGCGCCGCCGGCCGGCAAGTCCTGGGCGGTCCGATTCCATCTGCACCCCGGGCTGCGCGTCGAACCCTATGCGGATGGCCTCGGCGTCATGCTGGAGTCGCCGGCCGGCGAGCGATGGCGGTTCGAAGCCGAGGGGCGCGCCGTCGCACTGGAAGAGAGCGTCTTCTTCGCCGCGCCGGGCGGGTCGCGGCCGACCACGCAGCTGGTCCTGGAATGCCAACTCGGCGAAGTCGAGCGGCTGGGTTGGTCGTTCCGCCGCACGCGCGGGGAGGTCGCCCCTCCCGGCGCCTGAGCGGAGATTCGCCGGTCAGCCGAAGAGCGGGCGTGGCCTCGCCGCCGAAGCTGGCCTGGCGGGTGGCGCAAGCCGATCCGTTGGGCTCCGCCCATCACAATCGGCTCGGGCGGTGCCCCGCGAGGCCCCGGCGATCTCGCCCTCGGTCGATGGCTTCCTGGGCGCCGGCAGGTCATCGTTGCAACCGGCCCCGCCGTGGCGGCGCGCACGATCGCCGATTGGCGGCCGGAGCCCCGCCCGCCGCCGCCCATCTTTCTCTTTTACAGAAATTTGCTTGACTCCAGCCTGTCCCCGGTCCACAATCACGATGTCGATCGACGGCCGGTCCGAGCCGGCCGAAGGGAAGGAGATTCACTGCGGCGCCAGAGGCCGCCCGAAGCCCCAAAAGCGTAGCTCCCGAGGCGCCCTCTCCGTCGACGTCAGGAAGCCCCCCTCTGAGGCGATGCTCGCGGAGGCCGACGTTGGCTTGCTGGCGATGCGATTCGTCCTTGTTCGATCGCCACCCCCCGCCGGGGCCTTCGAGAAGCGCCGGGAGAGCGGGAGCCTCAAGGTCAAAAAAGCGTCCGGCCTCTCGCAAGCCATTGAAATACAAACAGATGTCATGGAGATCCAAAACTTCCAAAAAGCTTCCAGGGGTTTCAACAGGCTTCCGAGAGCTTCCACAAGCTTCCAAAAGCTTCCAAAAATTTCCGCGGCGCTCGGACCCGGTCGACGCGGTGGGACGGCGGGCCGATCCTTGCGACCGGCGGAACGGCGCTCCGCTGGCGACGGCTGACCGCTATTCGGCAAATCGCGGGCCCTTCGCCGCTCGGGAGTTGCGATCCGAGCGGAGAGTCACGGTTCAGCCGAGAGTTTCGTTCCCGAGCCAAGCGTGATATTGCGCTGCAAAAAGCAGGGTAGGCAATTCCACTCCGGAGCATCGATGGCTGGCGACCTCGCGCGGATCGGACGCGCGCTGATTTCGGTTTCGGACAAGACCGGTCTTGTCGAACTGGCCGCCGCCCTCAGCGCGCGCGGGGTCGAACTCGTCTCGACCGGCGGCACGGCGCGCGCGCTCGCGGCGGCGGGCTTTGCGGTCAGGGACGCGGCCGAACTGACGGGCTTCCCGGAAATGCTCGACGGCCGGGTCAAGACCCTGCATCCGGGCATTCACGCCGGCCTCCTGGCCATCCGCGAGGACCCGGCGCACGAGGCGGCGATGCTGGCGCACAATATCGCGCCGATCGATCTCCTCGTCGTCAACCTCTATCCGTTCGAGGCGACGCTGCGGCGGGGCGGCGCCTTCGACGACATGATCGAGAACATCGACGTCGGCGGCCCCGCGATGATCCGCGGCGCGGCGAAGAATCACGCCGACGTCGCGGTCGTCGTCGACCCCGGAGACTATCGCGCCCTCGTCGAGGAACTGTCGCGCCATGACGGCGCGACCGCCTTGCAGTTCCGGCGTGCGATGGCGCAAAAGGCCTATGCGCGGACGGCGGCCTATGATGCGGCGATCTCGAACTGGCTGGCGCGCGAAATCGGCGAAGCCGCGCCGTCCTGGCGCGCGTTCGGCGGCAAGCTCGCCAGCGCGATGCGCTATGGCGAAAACCCTCATCAGGCGGCGGCCTTCTATCTCGGTCCGGACGCGCGCGCGGGCGTCGCGACGGCCCGGCTCGCGCAAGGCAAGGCGCTGTCCTACAACAACCTCAACGATACCGACGCCGCTTTCGAACTCGTCGCCGAATTCGATCCCGCGCGCACGGCGGCGGTCGCCATCATCAAGCACGCCAACCCGTGCGGCGTCGCCGAGGCCGCATCGCTGCGCGAAGCCTATGAGCGGGCGCTCGCCTGCGACCCGGTTTCCGCGTTTGGCGGCGTCGTCGCCCTCAACCGGCCCCTCGACGCCGACGCGGCCCGCAAGATCGTCGAAATCTTCACCGAAGTGATCATCGCGCCGGGCGCCGATGACGAGGCCCTCGCCATCCTCGGCGCCCGCAAGAACCTCCGGTTGCTGCTGGCCGGCGAGGTTCCGGACCCCAGGGCGCCGGGCCTGGCGTTCCGATCGGTGGCCGGCGGCTTTCTGGTCCAGGACCGCGACAACCGGGTCGCCGACGACGTCGCTCTGACGGTGGTGACGAGGCGCGCGCCCAGCGAAATGGAGCTGGCCGATCTCCGCTTCGCCTGGCGCGTGGCCAAACACGTGAAATCGAACGCGATTGTCTACGCCAGGGACGGCGCGACCGTCGGCATCGGCGCGGGCCAGATGTCGCGCGTCGATTCTGCTCGGCTCGCCGCGCGCAAGGCGGAGGACGCCGCGCGGTCGGCCGGACTGGCCGCCCCTCTCACGAGGGGCAGCGTCGTCGCCTCCGACGCGTTTTTCCCCTTCGCCGACGGCCTGTCGACCGCCGCACAGGCGGGCGCGGTCGCGGTGATTCAGCCGGGCGGCTCGCTGCGCGACGACGAAGTCATCGCCGCCGCCGACGAGGCCGGCCTCGCGATGGTTTTCACCGGCGTGCGCCATTTCAGACATTGATTTCGGCCCGCGTTTCCGCTCGAACCCCTAGCCATCGTGCGGGCCGAGTAAGCATTGGCACGCCGGCGCCGCTCGGGTAAAGACAGCCTTCCCGACGCCTTCGGACCGAGGTCGCCCGGTCGTTCGTCATCGAGGACGAGCATTCGCCTGCGATGGTCGTGAGAGAACGCAATGGTTAGAGCAGAAGTGACCCCGGGCGGCGAATTGTCGTTTGAGGGTCGGATCGCCGGGCGGATCCAGGGCTTCCGCTATACGCCCGAGGGCAGCGTACGCGAGGAGCCCGCGCCGGTCGACGACGGCGAACTGGCGGGAGTGATCGCGAAGGAGCTCGAGGCGCGGGCCGACCGGCTCAGCGAGGCGGTCGACAGCGCGCTCGTGCTCGCCAATGACGGCGCGATTCGCTGGCTCGGCGAGCCGATCGCAAAGATCGCGAGCGGCGCGGCCCTTCTGGCGCCGCAGGCGTTGATCCTCGCCGACGAGACGCTGACGCAAGACGCTCAGGAAAAGGCGCGCAGCCGCGTCAGCCTCTGGCTCGACGCCTACGTTCGCCGCCTTCTCGGGCCGTTGTTCGATCTCGAATCGGGCGTCGGACTCGAGGGGCCCGCGCGTAACGTCGCAGCGCAGCTGGTGGAGAATCTGGGTGTTCTCGAGCGCGGACGGGTCGCTCAGGACGTAAAGGCTCTCGAGCAGAACGCGCGCGGGCTCCTGCGCAAGCTGGGCGTCCGTTTCGGGGCCTATTACATTTACGTCCCAAGCCTCGTAAAGCCGGCGATTCGGGTTCTGGCCACCCAATTGTGGGCGTTGCGCCAGGGGGCGTCGCCCGACGGCGCGAGCCTGCACGACATTCCGCAGATGGCCGCGTCGGGCCGGACTTCGTTTCTCGCCGACAGCGCGGTGCCGAAGGAGACCTACCGGGTCGCCGGATTTCGGCTTTGCGGAGACCGCGCGGTGCGCGTCGACATCGTGGAACGCCTCGCCGATCTGATCCGCCCAGCGGTGGCCTACCGGCCCGGCCTCAGCGCAGGCGAGCCGCCGCCGGGCAGCGCGGACGGCGACGGCTTTGTCGTCACCGGCGCGATGACGTCCCTGACGGGCTGTTCGGGCGAGCAATTCGCTTCGGTGCTCCGCTCGCTCGGGTTCGTCAGCCGTCTCATGAAAGGCCCGGCGCTCACGCCGTCAGCGAAGGCGCCCGATGTCCCGGCGGCCGCGGAGAACCCGACCAACGCGATCGATGCGCCGTCCGCCGCGTCCGAGGCCGATCTGGCCGCGGCGGGCGGCGCGGATTCCGGGGACGCCGGGCTTGAGGCCGATGAGGCGCCGACCCTCGCGGCCAATCCGGCGCCGGGCTGCGACGCGCGCCCCGAGCCGTCAGACGGCCCGCCCGGAACCGCCGGCGACGGTTCGGTCGAGACCGGCGCGCCGAACTCCCCCCTCGATGCCGACGCTCCTGCCGCCCGGCCGGCGGGGCTCCCCGCCGCGGTGCAAAATGCGCAAGCCGAGCCCGGATCGGAATCCGTCGCCCAGGAGCAACTCGTCGAGGTCTGGCGGCCGCGGCCGCCGAGCCGGCACCGCGGCGCGCAACCTGGGGCGAGAGCCAGGGCGACCGCGCGCCCGCGCCAGCCGGAAGCGCAGCCCGGTGGTCGCGAGGAGGCCGCCGAGGCGGGCGGACAGCGGGCAGGCAGGACACCGCCGCCGCAACGGACACGGATCGCCGGAGAGGCCGAACCCAGGCAGGGGGAGGATCGGGGCCGGTTTCGATCAGGACGCGGACCCGGTCGGTCGTCCGAGGCTCCGCGTCGAACGTCGTCCGACTCCGGCGAGCGCGGCGCGCCGAGTCCAGGCGCCTCCAGGGACGAGCGCCTCCGTCGCGACCGGAGACCAGAGCCGGTCGCTGCGGTCCCTCGCCGCGAAGCGCCGATCAATCTCGATTCCCCGTTTGCAAAACTGCTCGCATTGAAATTGCGGATGGAGGCGAAAGACAAGGACGATTGACGACGCGCTCGCGCGACCGCGGCAGGCGGGTCGCCAAGGGCGGGATTGCGCACGCCGGCGCCTGGAAGAGGCGGCGCCTTGATTCCGAAGCATTATTCCCATGAATGGCGCGGCGAAATCCTCCGCCGCGCGCGCCGAGGGAACCGGCGGCCGGCGCTCGGACCCCGCGCGCGATTAATTTTTAACGCGATTGGCGACCATATCGCCACAGGTCTATTGCGCGCAAACTCCAACGAAAGTACCGATGGGTCGCGCGCGGGCGGATGTCCGGGCGCGCAAGCTTCGCCAATCGACGACAAGACCGCCGCGAGGACCCGTCTATGACGTATGTCGTGATCGAGAATTGTATCAAGTGCAAATATCTGGACGGTGTGGAAGTGTGTCCGGTGGATTGTTTCTACGAGGGCGAGAACATGCTCGTCATCCATCCCGACGAATGCATCGACTGCGGCGTCTGCGAACCCGAATGCCCGGCCGAAGCGATCAAGCCGGACACCGAGCCGAATCTGGAGAACTGGCTTCGCCTCAACGCCGAATACGCCAAGGTCTGGCCGAACATCACGACCAAGCGCGAGCCTGAACCAGACGCGAAGGACTATGACGGGCGACCGGGTAAGCTGGGGGCGTTTTTCTCTCCGAAACCGGGACCGGGCGACTGACGTCGCGGTCGAGCGTATTCGGATTTGCAGAATTAACCAAGGGAGTTGAAGCGCTCGCGAACGCTCGACGGCGCCTTTGATTTTTCATGCATTTTGTGATAAACGATGTTTTAATGACAATTTGCCGCGAAGCGGGCGGCGTCCCGGTCGAGGCGAACGGGCGCCGTCGGCTTTCGGAGCGTCGGGGATGGCGCACGGGCGGCTGGAGTCGGACAGGGCGAAAGTTTCGCGGTGAAAACGCCGAGCCGCCATTGCCGTCAGACGACCGCCTGGCGGCGTCGCTTGATTTGAGGAGAAGGTTGGCCATGTCGGCTCGCAAGAAGGCGCCAAAGAAGACCTCGACCCGGGCCTCGAAAGCGGTCCGACCCACCGCCAAATCCAGCGCGGCGGGCAAAGCCAAGGCCGCCAAAATTTCCTCGAGAACCGCCAAGCCGGTCCGCTCCGCCAAGAAGGCGGCGGTCAAAACGGGCAAATCGGCCCTCCGCGCGCGCGCCGCAGCCAAGAGCAAGACCAGGCGATCCAAATCGGGCCGGATCGCGGCTCCGGTGAAGGCGGTTGCGAAGCCGCGCAAGTCGAAGGCGGCGGCCGCGGCGAAGGTCAAGATCGCCAGTCAGGCGGCGAGCGTTGCCCTGACCCCCGCCGCGAGGCCGGCGACGGATCGCGTTGCGAACAAGAAATCCGAGAGCGACAACAAGGGACACGAGCCATTGCTGGTCACAGGTCAAATAAAAACAAATCAGAACAAGGCGCCTGCGCACGGCGATAGCCAACGAAACCCGGGTCAGCCGAATGCGGTCCCCACGGAGCCCGTGGCGGCCGCGCGGCCGGCGAAATCCGCTATTTTGGAAAAACAGCAAGGCGGGCAGGCCGACGAGACTGTCGCTCAGAAGACCGCCAAGAGCGGCGCCAGTCGGCACGGTTTCAAGACCAACGAATTCATCGTCTATCCCGCCCACGGCGTCGGCCAGATCGTCGCAGTCGAGGAGCAGGAGGTCGCCGGATTCCGCCTCGAGCTCTTCGTCATCACCTTCGTCAAGGACAAGATGACCCTGCGCGTTCCCACCGGCAAAGTTTCGGGCGTCGGCATGCGCAAGCTCGCGGAACCGGACGCCGTGAGGAAGGCGCTCGACATCCTCCTCGGTCGGGCGCGCATCAAGCGCACGATGTGGTCGCGGCGCGCCCAGGAATACGAGACCAAGATCAACTCGGGCGATCTGGCCGCGATCTCGGAGGTCGTGCGCGATCTCTATCGCTCCGAGGCGCAGCCCGAACAATCCTATTCCGAGCGGCAGCTCTACGAGGCGGCGCTCGACCGGATGGCGCGCGAGGTGGCGGTTGTCCAGAGACTCACCGAGAGCGAGGCTCTTAAGGCGATCGACCAGCAGCTGCAGAGAGGCCAGCGGCGAGGGGTCAAGGTCGAAGCCGATGCGGCGACGCCGGGCGCGGCGGAGCCGGACGTCGAGGAGGCGGCCTGAACGAGGCCGCGCGCCGGCATCGATCCCCATCGGCGGCCGTGGCTTTTCGGCCTTCCCTCGGGCCGGCGTGCGGCGCAGGCCCGATACAAGATCGCTGTTCGGGACCGCAGCGCGATCCGGAGCTGCGGTCGGCGTCGAGGGATTGGAGCCTGAATCGTCCCGCGGCGGGCGCCCGCGCCGGAAGGTCGTCGGACGCTTGCGTCCGGCGAACGCGGGTTCGCCGGAGTCCGCGCTCGACCCAAATCGGCGGTAATCGGAGCGGGGATTCGAAAGAACCGAATGTCGCCTCATCTCTACGCCGCTTTCGTTCTCACGAGCGTCGCGCTGATCCTGATCCCCGGTCCAAACGTCGCGCTCATCGCCGCCAACAGTCTTGCCCACGGTCCTCGCTACGGCCTGCTGACGGTCGCGGGAACCAGCTCGGCGATGGTCGCCCAGCTCACGCTTACGGTGTTGGGCATGACGACATTCCTGGCCGAACTCGCCGGTTGGTTCGAGGCGGTCCGTTGGGTCGGCGTCGCCTATCTCCTCTATCTAGGAATCAAGGCCTGGCGGGCGCCGGCGCGGTTTTCCGCCGCCGGACCCGAAGCGCGATCGATCAGGGCCATCTACTTGCGCGGCTTCTTCGTATCCCTGACCAATCCCAAGACGCTGCTGTTCTACGGCGCCTTCCTGCCTCAGTTTGTGGCGCCGGCGGCGGGAGCGCCGCGGCAGCTCGCGATCCTGGCGACGACCTTCCTCGTCATCGCGCTCCTGCTCGACGGAGCGTGGGCGCTGCTCGCGGCGCGGTTCGGCAGGGCCCTGGCGGTCAACGCGAAGCTGCGAAATCGGCTGACGGCGATCGTGCTTGCGGGGGCCGGCGCGGGGCTCGCCCTGGCGCGGAAACCCTGATCCGGAACGAACCGATTCCTCTGCGCGGGCCGACAACCAGGTCGACATTGGGTAGAGAGCCGGTCAGGAAGTTGCGGCCGCGCGCGGATTCGCCGTGATCTCGGGCTGCGGCGCGTTCTTCCAGGCCGGTTCCCCCGAGCGGATCGCCGGCGTGGACGTCTCGAATCGCTCGCACCGGCCCGGTTCGGCAAGTCGTCGAAATTCATCGGAATTTCGCGGGCGACCGCCGCCCCGACGGGTCCGGACTTCTCGAACTTGTGGAACGGCCCGCGGCCGTGTATTCGCTGGGTTGGCCAAGGGAAAAGCATTCATGCGTCTTTATTTTTCGACCCCAGTCTGGGGCGCGGGTCATATCGAGTTTTTCAAGACGATCGGCTTGCCCTCCCTGTTGTCCCGGCGCAATCTTCCGGCGATTGCGGAGCCGGCGAACTGTCGCTATTTCCTCTACACCCGCGCCGAGGATGTCGCGACTCTGAGGGATTGCGACGCCTTCAGGCGACTCGCGCGCCTCATCCCGGTCCAGATCCAGACGGTTCCGGAGCCGATTGTGTTGCCGCACACGACGATGTCGTGGTGTCACGCCGACACGTTGCGTCGCGCCGACAGGGACGACGTCGCCGCCGTGTTTCTGCCGCCCGACTGCGTCTGGGCCGACGGCTCGATGGCAAGGCTCCAGGCCCTCGCCGATGCCGGGAAGTCGGTGGTCCAAATGTCCGGGGTGCGCCTCGACAAGGACGCCGCGGCCCCGGAACTGCGCGCGCGCCTCGGGGACGGCGGCGCCGCTCTCACGATTCAGCCCGCGGATCTTGTGGAACTCGGACTCCGCCATCTCCACACGATCGCGCTCTCGCATTTCTGGAGCGATCATGGCGGGCGGATGCATCCGGCCAATCTCTACTGGACCGTGCCGGGCCAGGGGCTGGTCCTGCGCTGCTTTCACCTCCATCCGCTCCTTGTCAAATCCCAGACGAAGTTCGCACAGTTCACCAGCACGATCGACGACGATCTCGCCCTCATCGCCTGCCCCGATCCCGCCAGCGAGCATGTGATCGTCGACAGCGACGAGATTCTCGCGTTCGAGCTCAGCTCGCCCAGCCACAAGGTCGGCTCTCCCTTCGCCAAGAATTCCGTCCTCAGCGTTGCCGGTTGGACGGAAGTGGGGGCCAACGCCCGTCACCGCGAGCTGGTCCGGCATACGATCCGCCTCCACGCCAAGCCGATCGACCCGAAACTGTGGGCCCCGGTCGAAATGCAGGCCGAGGCGGTGATAGCCGCCGCGCGTGGCCTCAACGCGCGTAGCACGCCGCGTCTCGCACTCACGAATCCGAAGATGTTCATCTGGCGGTCGATGGCGATCCTCATGCGAAAAGGCCTGTTCTCCGGACGGCCCGGCGGGAATTGGGATCTGGCGCGCCGCACCCTGAGGCGGGTTCCGGGCGTGCGGGCGATGGCGAGGAAACTGATGACCTGAGCAGAGTCCGATGGGTTGACCATCGGATCCGCCGCGCCGCGCGCCAGGCCGGCGTCTGCCGCGCTGCCAGGGCCGGGCCCGTTGCAACCGTGACCTTTTGCTGCGCAAAGCGGCCGATCCCGGCCACGCTGCGCAGCAAAAGGTTACGGTCGCCAACAGGCCACGCCGACGGCGCGCAGTCACCCGAAGGGGCTGAGCGCAGCGAAGCAGCGGCCTCTTGGCCTCGGGCGATTGCTTGCAATCGCCCTGACTTGACGGCGCGACGGCGGCGTGGCTCCGCGGCGCCGGGCGTTTGCGTCTCTCCGCCTGACAACTCATCCCTCGCTCCCTCGCCCCGCCTCGCGCGACAAATCCCTTCGGCGTGGAAATATTTGGATACTTATTTTTCGCGCGATCGAGGGAAATCTGAGGGTTTCAGGCTAAATGACGCCGATTCGCAGGCCCCGGGCGGGCAAGGCCCCGATGTTCGGTTCGACGCTCCGCCTGGTCGCGGCAGGCCCGTTCCCCT
>JBEKEI010000027.1:0-35427 GCA_050013915.1 Roseiarcus sp. | reverse complement strand
CACAACCCCAGCAGTTCCGGCATTTCGCTCGACGCCACGAGCACGCCGAGCCCTTCGCCGGCGAGTTGGCGCAAGCGCGCATAGATCTCGCCCTTGGCGCCGACGTCGACCCCGCGCGTCGGCTCGTCGAGCAGCAGGAGCAGGGGTTGCCCGAGCACCTCCTTGGCGAGCACGACCTTCTGCTGATTGCCGCCGGACAAGGCGCCGGCGGCGATCCCCGCGTCGCGCGGCCGGATGTCGAACTGCGCGAACGAGCGGTCTGCCGCTTGCGTCTCGCGCGCGGCGGAGACGAAGCCGAACGGCGTCACGCGACGGATGATCGACATCACGAGATTGCGGCCGACCGACATGCGCAGCATGAGCCCGCCGCCGCGCCGGTCGTCGGTGACGAAGGCGACGCCGGCGCGGCGCGCGGCGCGGATCGATGCGAGCGCGGTTGGCTTTTCGTCCACGGCGACGCCGCCTTCCCAGCGTCCCTCGAGGCCCGAACCGTAGAGCGCGCAAAGCAACTCGGTCCGGCCGGCGCCCATGATTCCGGCAAGGCCGACGATTTCGCCGGCATGAACGCTCAATGTGACCTCTTCGGGCGCCTGCCAGCCCGCGCGCTCGCGGCGCAGGCGGAACCGCGCGCGGTCGAGCCGCAGCAGGCGCCGCCCCGGCCGGGACGTCCGCTTCGGATAGAGTTCGCCGAGCGGCCGGCCGACGAGCAGCTGGACGATCTCGGCCTGCGGCGCGTCGGGCGAAGTCTCGCCGGCGACGAGCCCGTCGCGCATGACCGTGACCCGGTCGGCGATGCGCGGCACCTCCTCGAGCCGGTGCGAGATATAGATGATCCCGACCCCGCCCGCGCTGAGGTCGCGCATGATCCTGAACAGCCGGTCGACCTCCGCCGAGGTCAGCGCCGCGGTCGGCTCGTCCATGATGAGGATCCGCGAGGCGCCCGACAGCGCCTTGACGATCGCGACGACCTGGCGATGACCAATCGACAGATCCGCGACGCGGCGGTCGATGTCGATTTCGACGTCGATCGCCTGGAGCCGCCGGCGCGCCTCCCCGCGCATCGCGGCCTTGTCCAGAAACCCGGCGCGGACGCGCTCATGGCCGAGGAACAGATTCGCCGCGACGTCGAGCGTCGGCACGAGATCAAGCTCCTGATAGATCGTCGCGATGCCCGCCGCCTGCGCTTCGCGCGGATCGTCGAAGCGGACCGGCCGGCCGTCGATCGCGATCTCGCCCTCGTCGGGCGCGTGCGCGCCCGACAGGATGTTCATCAGCGTCGACTTGCCGGCGCCGTTCTCGCCGAGCAGAGCATGGACCTCGCCGCCGCGGAGGGTGAAATCGACGCCGCGCAGGGCGCGCGCGCCGCCGAAACTCTTGGCGACGCCGCGCGCGGCGAGAAGGGGAGGCCGGCGGTCGGCGCCCGCCGCGGCCTCGATCATGACGGGCGCCCGCTGCGATCGCGGCTCAACGGCGCATCCGCGCAAACCGTCGCGTCGGGCGAGAGTCCGGCCGGTCTGCTCATGCCCGCTCGCGCCTCCTCGCAATGCGCTCCTCTGCGATCACTGCGATCGCGGGGCGCTATTGAACCGAGAGGCTACGTGAATCGGACGGCCTTCGCAACCGCCGGGCGGCGGCGGGCGCCTCTGCGTTCCCCCGCGTTCGCCGGGTCCGCGCGAACGCGCGCGTCAGGTTGATTCGCCCTTCTTGCGCTTGCGCGCGGCTGGCTCGGGCGCGCCGTCCGCGGCGGCTCCGGCGGGCGCCATCGCCGGCCTCGCCTCGGCCTTGACGGCCGGCTTGGCCGGCGCGTCCTTGGCCTTCGCCGGTTCGGCGTCGGTGAATTTGATCATTGCATCGTCCCTTCGCTCGGTTCCTGCGCCGATTCTATCCGCAATTTGCGACGGCGTCGCGCGATTCGACCACGCCCGGCGGCGTCTCGGCTTGGAATTTCTCCGCTCGCCGTTCCTCGCAGGGGCCTCGTGTCGGGACCCCAGGGCGGGAAGAGCCGCCGATTGTCCGGACAGCGGCCCGCCGTCGTCGCCGCAGCGTCGTTCAGCCCCTCGCCGCAATCGGCCCGCGCTACCGGGGGTCTCGAAAGCGCCGGCGACGGTGAGCGTTGGAACAGGGGCGGATGGCGCTGCGAACGAACCAAAGCCGTCAACCGCCAGACTCGCCGACCGCGAGGACCGCCGCAATGGGCGCTCCCCGACGTCGAGAGAGCGGGCGCCTTGGGAGTTCCGCAAAATCCTCTTCTTCCGAATTCCGGTCAACAATCCCGCCCCGCCGCCCCCGCGCGCGTCGTCCGAATTCTTGCACTCTATCCAGAAGGCCGGAATTTGTCCAGAGATTTTTCTGATAAGCGGAACGAACCGGCCATCGCCGCCGGGAGCGGCCGCGTGCTCGCGAGGGCCCCAGCCGGAGGGATTTTGCAGTTCACGCCGCTTCCTTCGACGCACGCGGTGGGACGCGCCGAGCGGGCAAATCCCGCGGGCGGCGCACCGATAGCGCTCGAAAGCCCGACAGCGACGCCACCCGTGCCGGCGCCCGCCGCCTACTCCGCCGCCTCGGCCTGCGAGGACAGCGCGAGCCAGCTTTCCTCCGCCGCGATCAGCGCCCGCTCGACCTCGCCGCGCTTCTGCGCGAGATCGACGACCTTGGCCGAATTGCTCGCGGTCTCGCCCGATTTGGCGAGCGCCTCGTCGATGCGCCGCAGCAGATCCTGGAAACGGTGCATCTTCTGCTCGGTGGCGACGATTTCCTTGCGCAACGGCCCGAGGTCGCGCCGCCGCGCGGCGGCGGGCGCCGAAGCCTTCGCCGGCTCGGACTCCTTTCTGCGGCTCTCCTTCGGCGCGGTCTTGCCGAGCACGAAGCGGCCGTAATCGGCGACGTCGCCCTCGAAGCTGCGCACCGTGCCGTCTGCGACCAGCCACAGCCGGTCGACGCAGGCCTCCAGCAGGCGCCGGTCGTGGGAGACGAGGATGCAGGCGCCCTCGTATTCGTTGATCGCGTCGATCAGCTCGGCGCGACTGTCGATGTCGAGATGGTTCGTCGGCTCGTCGAGGATGATCAGCTGCGGCCCGTCGAAGGTCGCCAGCCCCATCAGCAGCCGCGCTTTCTCGCCGCCCGAGAGATCGGCGATGCGGGTGTCGGCGCGCACGCCGGAAAAGCCGATCAGCGCGGTGCGGCCGCGGATTTTCGCCTCCGGACTGCCGCGCATCTTCTCCGCGACATGGCTGTAGGGCGTGCCGGAGAGGTCGAGTTCGTCGACCTGATGCTGGGCGAAGAAGCCGACCTCGAGCTTGCTCGCGCGGGTGATCGAGCCCGACATCGGCTCCAGCCGGCCGCCGAGCAGCTTGGCGAAGGTCGACTTGCCGTTGCCGTTGGAGCCGAGCAGGCCGATGCGGTCGTCGTTGGACAGGGTGAGGTCGAGCTTCGACAGCACGACGCGCGCGCCGTAGCCGACGCTGACCCGCTCCATCGCGATGATCGGTGGGCTCAGCGGCTTGCGCAGCGGCGGCCAGCGGAACGGCAGCACCGTCTCGTCGACGATCGATATCACCGGCTCCATCCGCGCGAGCATTTTCAGGCGCGACTGCGCCTGGGTCGCTTTGGCCGCGCTGGCGCGGAACCGGTCGACGAAGGATTGCAGGTGGGCGCGCTTCTCCTCCTGCTTCCTGGCCGCCTTGCCCTGGAGAACCTGCTGCTCGCGGCGCTGGCGCTCGAAGCTCGTGTAGCCGCCGGTCCATAAGGTGAGTTTGGCGCGCTCGAGATGCAGGATGTGGTCGGCGACGTCGTCGAGCAGGTCGCGATCGTGCGAGATGACGATCGTCGTCGCCGGATAGGTCTTGAGATAGTCGACCAGCCAGAGCGCGCCTTCCAGATCGAGGTAATTGGTCGGCTCGTCGAGCAGCAGCAGGTCGGGCGCCGAGAACAGCACGGCGGCGAGCGCGACGCGCATCCGCCAGCCGCCGGAAAATTCCGACAGCGCGCGGTTCTGCGCGGCCTCGTCGAAGCCGAGGCCGTTGAGGATGCTCGCCGCGCGCGCGGGCGCGGCATGGGCGTCGATGTCGACGAGGCGGGTCTGGATTTCGGCGATCCGCATGGGATCGGGCGCCCATTCGGCCTCCTCGAGCAGCGCGGCCCGCTCCTTGTCCGCCTCCAGCACGAAATCGATCAGCGTCTGCGTCCCGCCCGGCGCCTCCTGCTCGACCCGGCCCATCCGGGTCTGGCGCGGAATCGAGATCGAGCCGCCCTCGGGGGCAATCTCGCCCGCGATCAGCCGGAACAGCGTGGTCTTGCCGGCGCCGTTGCGCCCGACCAGCCCGACGCGCGCGCCGGTCGGCAGCGCGACGGTCGCGCGGTCGATCAGCAGGCGTTCGCCGAGGCGATAGGTCAGCTCGTTGATGTGCAGCATCGCCGCCTTTTGGCTTGCGCGGCGACGGCTGGCAAGGGGGCGGGGCGGGCGCGCAGCGGATTTATGGTGCGATGCAGCGGACAGGCGGGAACGGCGACGCCGGAAACCGGCGCATCGGGTCGCGGCGTCCCGACGGCGCCGGCAGCCCGGCGACGACGCAATCCAGGCGGTCGAACCGCTTCAGCCCCTGATGCGACGGGCGGCGCGAAGGCCGCCCCCAGAGTCCGGGCCCGTCGGGCCTCGCGGCTACTCCGCCGCCTGCGCCTCGACCGGGGCCGGCACGCCCATCCGCCTGGCGACGCCCGCGCCATAGGCGGGGTCGGCGCGGTGGAAGTGGATCACCTGGCGCTGGACGATCTCGCGCGGCACGCCCTGCATCGCGGCGGCGACATTGTCCATCAGCCGCTCCCTGGCGTCGGCCGGCATCAGGCGGAACAGGTCGCCCGGCTGCTTGTAGTCGTCGTTGCCGACGCGGTGGCTGTAGCGGTCGGCGTCGCCCGAGATGCGCAGCGGCGGCTCGCGGTATTGCGGCGTCTCCTTCGGGCCGCTGAACGAGTTCGGCTCGTAATAGGCATCCGGATGGGACTTGTTCGGCAGGAAGTTCATCGCGCCGTCCTTGTTGTAATTGTGCACCGGGCACTTCGGCGCATTGACCGGCAGCGCCTCGTAATGGGTGCCGATCCGGTGGCGATGCGCGTCGGCGTAGGAGAAGATGCGCGACTGCAGCACCTTGTCGGGCGAGAAGCCGATGCCCGACACGATGTTCGACGGCGAATAGGCCGCCTGCTCGATCTCGTTGAAGTAGTTGTCGGGATTGCGATTGAGCTCGAGCACGCCGACGTCGATCAGCGGATAGTCCTTGTGCGGCCAGACCTTGGTGAGGTCGAACGGATTGTAGGGCGTCTTCTCCGCGTCGAGTTCGGGCATGACCTGCACGCGCAGCTTCCACTTCGGGAAGTCGCCGCGCTCGATCGCGCCGAACAGATCCTCCTGGGTCGATTCGCGCGTGCGGCCGACGACCTCGGCGGCCTCCGCGTTGGTCCAGTGCTTGTGGCCCTGCATCGTCTTGAAATGGAACTTCACCCAGTGGCGCTCGCCCGCCGTGTTGATGAGCGAATAAGTGTGCGAGCCATAGCCGTTCATATGCCGCACACTCGTCGGCAGGCCGCGGTCGGACATCAGGATCGTCACCTGGTGCAGGCTTTCGGGCGACAGCGACCAATAGTCCCACATGGCGGTCGGCGAGCGCAGGTTGGTCCTGGGATGGCGCTTCTGGGTGTGGATGAAATCGGGGAATTTATAGGGGTCGCGCACGAAGAAGACCGGCGTGTTGTTGCCGACCAGGTCCCAGTTGCCTTCCTCGGTGTAGAATTTCAGCGAGAACCCGCGCACGTCGCGCTCGGCGTCGGCGGCGCCGGCCTCGCCAGCCACGGTCGAGAAGCGCGAGATCATCGGGCACTGCTTGCCCACCGCCGAGAAAATCGCGGCCTTGGTGTAGCGCGTGATGTCGTGGGTGACGGTGAACGTCCCGTGGGCGCCCCAGCCCTTGGCGTGGACGGTGCGCTCCGGGATGCGTTCGCGGTTCTGGTGGGCGAGCTTCTCGAGCAGCTGGTAATCCTGCAGCAGCAGCGGGCCGCGCGGGCCGGCGCTCAGCGAATTCTGATTGTCGGCGACCGGCGCGCCGGCGGTCGTGGTCAAACGTTCGTTGGACATGGGCTGGCTTCCTTCCTGAGGCAGATGACGCCGCGGGCCCCTTCCCGCCTGATCGGGGTCCGGCAGAGCTGGCGGATCGGGGATTGCGCGGAAGCTAGGAAGAGTGAACAATCAGGTCAACTCATATTTCATGCCAGAGCCGATAAGCCGCGCTGATGATCGAACTGACCTTGCGCCAATTGCGTTATTTCGACGTGCTCGCCCGCCATCTGCATTTCGGCCGCGCCGCGGGCGAGGCGGCGGTCACCCAGCCGGCGCTGTCGATGCAGATCGCCGAGCTCGAGGCCAAGCTCGGCACCGCGCTGGTCGAGCGCACCCGGCGCGGCGTTTCGCTGACGCCGGAGGGCGACGAATTCGCCCGGCGCGGCCAGCGCATTCTCAACGAAGTGCGCGACCTCATCGACCGCATGCAGAAGCGCGACCGGCTGCTGCGCGGGCCGCTGCGGCTCGGGGTCATCCCCTCGATCGCGCCCTATCTGCTGCCGGGCCTGCTGCCGACCATGCGCGCCGCCTATCCCGATCTCGAACTGAAGCTGCGCGAGACGACGACGCGCGCGCTGCTGTCGGAACTGCTCGACGGCAAGCTCGATCTGCTGCTGCTTGCGCTTCCACTCGAGGCGCCCGGCGTCGAAACGCTTTCGCTGTTCCGCGACCCCTTCCTGCTGGCGACGCCGCAGGCCTACGACCAATCGCGGCCGCTGCTTTCGGTCGAGGACATCGCCGCGCGCGAGACTTTGCTGCTGCTGGAAGAAGGCCATTGCCTGCGCGACCAGGCGCTGAGCTTTTGCGACCTCAGGCGCAGCGAGGCGGTCGACACGTTCGGGGTCAGCAGCATATCGACGCTGATCCAGATGGTCGCCAACGGCTTCGGCGTCACGCTGCTGCCCGAGATCGCCGCTGCGTTCGAGACGCGCCATTCCGCGATCCGCCTGATCCGGTTTCCGCCGCCCGAGCCCGCACGCGAGATCGGCCTCGCCTGGCGCGCGAGTTCGCCGCACAAGGAGGATTTCCTCGAATGCGGACGGCTGATCCGCCTCAGCCTCGAAGCCGGCGCGTCGCACGCGGCGGCGGACCGCGCGCTCGCGCCATCGCTTCCCGCGCCGGTCCTCGCATGATCTCGGCCGCGTCGGCATAACGTGCTCGGCCCGCGCGCCAACCCCGGGGGCTCCGACGCGCCGATGGCGGCTGCCCCGTCCCGTGACGAGCCCGGGGCGACGCTGAAGGTGCTGCATGTCGCGCCGAGCCTCGATCAGGGCGGCGCCGAGCGCGTGCTGCACGGCCTGGCGAACGCCGGCGGCGGCGTTTCGCATCGCATCGTCGTGATGCAGGATCGGATCTTCTTCGATTTCGCCGGCCATGACGTCGCAGAGCTCGGCTTCGACCTGTCGAGCCACACGCGCTCGCTCGCGCGGCTCGCGCCGGCGCTGCGCCGGCTGCGCGCGCTCCTCCGGGCCGAACGGCCCGACGTCGTGCAGGGCTGGCTCTATTACGGCAATCTGCTGACGCTCGCCGCCGCCGGGCTCGGGACGCCGGTCGTCTGGTCGATCCACAATACGACGCTCGCCTCCTGGCGCGCCAAGCCCGTGCTGCGCGCGGCCGATCGCGCGCTCGCGCTCGGCTCGCGATGGCTGCCCGACCGGATCGTCTATTGCGCGCAATCGGCGCGCGCGCTGCATGAGGCGCACGGCTACCGCGCCGATATCGGCCTCGTCATCGCCAACGGCGTCAGCGGCGCCGAATTCCGGCGCGACCCGGAGCGACGGGTTGCGACGCGGGCGCGCCTCGGGCTTGCCGGCGACGACATCGCCGTCGGCCTGGTCGGCCGCTACGATCCGCAAAAGGACATCCCGACCTCGCTGCGCGCTTTCGCCGGCTTCGCCGGCAGGCGTCGGGGCGCGCGCCTGGTGCTGGCGGGGCGCGGCATGGACGCCGGCAACGGGGAATTGCGCGGCCTCGCCGCCGCCGCCGGGCTGGCGGACAAGGTCCTGCCGCTCGGCGCCGTGGCGGACGTCGGCGCCCTGATCGCGGCGATGGACATGGTGATGCTCGGCTCGCGCTACGGCGAGGCGCTGCCGATGACGCTGCTCGAGGCGCTGTTCTGCGAAGTGCCGGTGGTCGCCACCCGCGGCGGCGACGTCGCGCTGCTGCCGATCCCGGATCACGCGCTGGCGGCGCCCGGCGACGCGGCCGGCCTCGGCGCCGCGCTCGAGCGCGTCTGGAGCGGCCCGGCCGCCGATTGGGACGCGGGCTTTGCGAGCGTCCGGCGGGACTATAGTCTGGAGCGCAGCGCGGCGGCCTACGCCGATCTCTACCGGCGGCTGGCGAGCGGCGCGGGCGCGCGCGGGGCGGGGGGGCGCCGATGACTGCGTCAGCATATTTCGAGGCCGCCTTCGCCGAACACGAGACGGTGGCGAGGGCGACGCGCGCCGCGCTCGCGCCCGCCTTCGGGCGCACCGCGGCCCTGTGCGCCGCCGCGCTGGCGGCCGGCGGCAAGCTCGTCCTGTTCGGCAACGGCGGCAGCGCCGCCGACGCCCAGCACATCGCGACCGAACTGATGGTGCGCTTCGAGGCCGACCGCCGGCCGCTCGCGGCGATCGCGCTGACCACCGACACTTCGCTGCTGACCGCCTGCGCCAACGATCTCGGCTTCGACCATGTCTTCGCGCGCCAAGTCGCCGGGCTCGCGCGGGCGGGCGACGTCGCGATCGGCATTTCGACCTCGGGCCGCAGCCGCAACGTCCTGCTCGGCCTCGAGGCGGCGCGGCGCGCCGGAGCGGGCGCGATCGGGCTCTGCGGGGCCGATCCCGGCGCGATGACGAGCCTGTGCGACGTCGTGATCGCGGTTCCCTCGCGCAGGGTGGCGCGCGTGCAGGAGATGCATATCCTCGTCGCGCATGCGCTCTGCGCGGCGCTGGAGGCGGGCGCGGCGGCGCCGGAATGAGCCGGCGGCGGCGACCGGGCGCGGCGACGCCCTCGGCGCCCGCCCGCTGTGGCTCCCCCGGACCATGCCGCCCATCCGCGGACCTCCCTGTTCCCAAAAAGACAGCGGATTCAACGATGTCGAGGCCTGTTGCGCCGACTGAAATTTTTGGAAATTTTTGGAAATTTTTGGAAAATATTGGAAACTTTTGGAAACTTTTGGGAGTCTTTGGCACTGTTCGGAAATTGCTGTTTCCCGGGCTCCGCGGGGATTTCAAAGGCCGGCGGGCGAATGGAAGGGAATTCGGGGCTGCGAAGGGCTTCGGGCGCCGGGTTGGTCTCCTCATGCTTGCTCGGCGCCGGTCCTCCGCCCGACCCATCGCCCTGTATAATCCCGGGCGCCGGGTGGAGTCAAGATTTATTCTGAAAAACAGAATCAGGCGGCGTCGCCGGGGCCGCGCGGTCGACTCTGGGCGCGAACGCGGCAATTCGGCGAACGTCGCGCCGCCAGGGCCGGCCGTATACCGCCGTGTCCCTTTTGCGGGTCATCGTGGAATCTGTTCCAAAACGCACTCGAGGGTCTGGACCCCCGCATCCCTCACCCGTGCCCCTCCCTGAAACTGCGAGAGAGGACGTCGGCGCTTAGCGCCTCACGCGGCGCGGAGGCCGTCGATCAGCAGGTCGATCAGGCGGCGGGCCTGGGCCTTGCTACCGAGCCCCGGCTTGATGCGCCACAGGAAGCCGAAAACGAGCAGCACGTCCTCGGCGTCGATGTTTGAGCGGAACGCGCCAGCCGCAGCGCAGGCCTTGAGCAACTGGTCGAGCGCGCGGACCATCGGCCAATAGGTCTCTTCGTGGTCCCGATCGGTGATCGCCGCGTGTAGCACCTCGGCGAGTCCGTGCTTCATCCGGCCGTAGTCAGCAAGCCGATCACACCACGCGCGAAAGGCCTCGAGCGGCGCGTGCGCGACGATCAGCGCCGGCGCGAGGTCGACCAGCGCCGCGATCTCCTTGCGGTACACGGCGAGAACCAGCGCCTCGCGGGTGGGGAAGTGGCGATAGAGCGTGCCCGGCCCGACGCCGGCCGCCTTGGCTATCGAATTCAGCGAAGCATCGGGCGAGGTGGCGAAGGCGGCGCGCGCCGCTTCGAGAATCCATTCGCGGTTCTGCCGGGCGTCGGCCCGCTGCCCCTCGCGCTCGTCGTTCATACGCGCCTCATGCTTCATCGGCCGCTTGACTAAACGGAGATGTCTCCGGTATTGATTCGGACGACCGGAGACCTCTCCGCTTCTCCATGCCAGCGAGGGCCGTCAGATGCAATATGTGAAGCTCGGCCGAACCGGCCTCGATGTCTCCCCGATCTGCATCGGCGCGATGACTTTCGGCGATCCGGCGCGCGGGCATCCGGCGTGGTCGCTCGACGAGGAGACGAGCCGACCGCTTATCCGCCATGCGATTGAAAAGGGGATCAATTTCTTCGACACCGCCAACATGTATTCGCAAGGTTCGAGCGAAGAGATTCTCGGCCGCGCGCTCAAGGATTTCGGCGCGCGCGACGATCTGGTCGTCGCGACTAAGCTCAGGAACGTGATGCGGCCCGGCCCGAATGGCGCAGGCCTGTCGCGCAAAGCCGTCATGACTGAGATCGACCACAGCCTCAGCCGCCTTGGTATGGATTACGTCGATCTTTACCAGATCCATCGCCTCGACCCGACGACGCCGATGGAGGAGACGCTTGAAGCGCTGCACGACGTCGTCAAGGCCGGCAAGGTTCGCTACCTCGGCGCGTCGTCGATGCACGCCTGGGAGTTCAGCAAGGCGGTGCACCTGCAGAAGGCGCACGGCTGGGCGCGCTTCGTCTCGATGCAGGATCATTACAATCTGCTGGCGCGCGAGGAAGAGCGCGAAATGTTGCCGCTGTGCGCCGACGAGGGTGTCGGGACGATGGTGTGGAGCCCGCTGGCGCGCGGACGGTTGGCGCGGCCGTGGGGCGAGGCGACCGCCCGCTCGACGAGCGATCCGTTCGCCGAAATGCTCTACCAGAGCGAGGCGAGCGACCGCGCAATCGTCGAAGCGGTTGGCGAAATCGCTGGGCAACGCGGCGTCAGCAGAGCGCAGGTCGCGCTCGCCTGGCTGCGGCGAAACCCCGTCGTCGTGGCGCCGATCGTCGGCGCGATGAAGACCTCTCATATCGACGACGCGGTCGCCGCTTTGTCGATCGCGTTAAGCGACGACGAGGCGGCCCAACTCGAAGCGCCCTACACGCCGCGCTACGATCCGCAGGGCGTGTCGGACCCGCGCGAACTGGCGAGGATCTCCGCTGCGATCGGCATAAAGCCGGCGGGGGCGTAGGGCTTGGAGGATGCACCGCGGCGCGTGAGCGCATTTTGCCGCCTCCCATCCAGCGCTTCGCGCCACCTTGCTTCTCCGGCTCGCGGGAATGGTCATCGTGGAATCTGCTCCAAATTCTAAGCCAAGGAAATCGGGGTTCCGGGCTCCGGTGACGCTGCACTTTATTGCCCCCCCGCCCCGCCGCGCCAATCGTCCACGAGACGGCCCTCCCGGCTCGCGTCGTCGTCCCCGGACTTCCGCGTCACGTCACACAGCGCGGCGACGGCGGGGCCGGGCCGAAACACGCGATCGAGGAAGACGCGCCTTAGCCGCACGATCGCCATCTCCCGACTTTTCCGGTTCGAAACTGATCCGCAAGCGCGTATGCGTCGCCTTCGCGAAGCGCTCGAGGCGCCCGTCGAGGGCATGGTCCTGCCGCTTTCCAGCCGGGCGACGACGGCCTGGGTCGTTCCCATCGCCTCATCGACCTGTTCCTGGGTCATGGCGGCCTCGCCGCGCGCCTTGATGAGCGCCGCCGCGCCGGCGAATTCGTCTTCGGGCGCCTCATGGGCGGCGACGAACTTCGGGTCTTTGCGCCACGCCGTGACGGCTTCTTCCGGGCCCTGGTAGCGGGAGAGGGACTCGAACCCCCGACACGCGGATTATGATTCCGCTGCTCTAACCAGCTGAGCTACCCCGCCCCGCGGCGCGCCCCGAAGGGGTCGCCGGAAGCGCCGCATATAGGAAGCGGCGGTCCGGCGTGTCAAGGAAAACCCGGCCGCGGCGGGCAATTCCAGGAGTCCGGAAAAACCCTTCTCCCGCTCTTGCGGGAGAAGGTGGCGCGAAGCGCCGCGGACGAACGAAGTTCGCCTTGGCATGAGGGTTTCCGGCGGGGCTCCGCCCTGCGACGGCCCTCACCCCAACCCCTCTCCCGCCCGCGGGAGAGGGGCTTTTCCGCGCCGCGCGCGCGTCATTTCGGGGCCATCCGCAGCGCGCCGTCGAGCCGGATCGCGGTCCCGTTGATCATGTCGTTGCCGATGATCGCGGCGACGAGGTCGGCGTATTCGTCGGGGCGGCCGAGCCGCGAGGGGAACGGCACCGAGGCGGCGAGGGCGCTGCGCGCCTCTTCCGGAATGCCGTCGAACATCGGGGTGTGGAACAGGCCGGGCAGGATCGTGTTGACCCGGATGCCGGACGCCGCCAGGTCGCGCGCGACCGGCAGGGTCAGCGCGAGCACGCCGCCCTTGGAGGCGGCATAGGCGGCCTGGCCGATCTGGCCGTCCTGGGCGGCGACCGAGGCGGTGGTGACGATGACGCCGCGCGCGCCGTCGGCCGAGATGGGCTCCAGCGCGGCCATCGCCGCCGCACTCCTGGCGAGCAGCGCGAAAGTGCCGATCAGGTTGATCTCGATCGTGCGCCGGAACATCGCCACGTCATGGGCGACGAGTTCGCCGGTGTCGCGCTTCTTCGAGACGGTCCGCCGCGCCGGGCCGATTCCCGCGCAGCAGACCAGCACGCGCTCGACGCCGTGGGCGGCGCGCGCCGCCGCGAGCGCGGCGTCGAGGCTCGCCTCGTCGGTGACGTCGGCCTTGCAGAACAGGCCGCCGATCGCGCCGGCGACCGCCGCGCCGCGCTCGGCCTGGACGTCGAAAATCGCGACCCTGGCGCCGGCGGCGGCGAGCTTGCGCGCGGTCGCTTCGCCGAGCCCGGAGGCGCCGCCGGTGACGATCGCGGCGATGGTGGAATCCAGGTGCATGGGCGTCGGCCTCTCCTCGAGCGCCCGGAACCAGCGCCCGGGGCTCGCCTTGTCGCGTCATTCGCGCTATCAGATTAGGACGAATGCGCCGCGCGCGACAAGCCGAGCCGCCGCGCCGGCGCCCGCATTTGGAGCCCGATGGGTCCCGTCATGAACCGGTTCGATCGACAGCCGACCGGCGCCGGCGAGGCGCGCGTCGAATATCTCGACGGCGATTTCCGCGTCACCCGCCCGGGCGCATTCGTGCGCTGCGCGGTCACCGGCGCGCCGATCCCGCTCGACGAACTGCGCTATTGGAACGTCGACCGCCAGGAGGCCTATGCGAGCGCCGACGCCGTGCTGCAGCGGTTGGCGACGCGGCGGTAGCGGGGGCGGATCGCCGCACGGCGCCGCCGCGGCCGCCGCAGCCGCCCCCGGCGCTACTGCGCCTCGCCGCCGGCCGCCGCCGTCAGCCGGTCGGCGAAGGCGGCGATCGTCCTGGCGTAGACCGAGGCGGCGTTCCATTCCAGCAGCGCGGCGAAGTTCGGCTCGCCCTCGTCCCAGCGGGCGCCGCGCCGCCAGCCGTTGGCTTGCAGGAAGTTGGCGGTCGAGGCGAGCGCGTCGGCGGGATTGGCGATGAGATCGCCGCCGCGGCCGCCGTCGGCGCCGACCGCATATTTCAGATAGGACGAGGGCATGAACTGGGTCTGGCCGATCTCGCCCGCCCAGGCGCCGCGCATCTGCGCGGGCTCGAGATCGCCGCGCTGGACGATTCGCAGCGCGTCGAGCAATTCGGCGCGGAAGCGCTCGGCCCTTCGGCAATCATAGGCGAGCGTCGCCAGCGCGCCGAAAGTCGGGAAATCGCCCGAGCTCGCGCCGAAGCCGGTCTCCAGCCCCCAGATCGCGACCAGCACCGGGCCGGGGACGCCATAGCGCGCCTCGATCCTGCGCAGCGGGCCGGCCCAGCGCAGCAGCAGGGTCCGGCCTTTCCTCAGGGCGAATGGCGTGATCCGGTGGGCGGAGAATTGCCCGAAACTCTGCTGGAAGACCCGCTGGCCGCGATCGTGCGCGATCACCGACGCATCATAGGCGGCGTCCGCCAGCGCGGCTTCGATGACGGCCGCGGAAATCCCCTGACGCGCCGCCTCCTGCTTGAAGCCGGCGAGCCAGGCTTCGAATCCGTCGCCGCCGACGCCGCAAGTCGCGGCGCGCGCGGGCGCCATGCCGGGGATCGTCGCCGCGGCGAGCGCCGCCGCGATCAGAGCCGTTCGCGCCAGGCGGGCAAGGTCCATGGCCGTCACCTCCTCATGACGTCGACCGCAGGGGAGGACGCCGGCCGCGCGGCGGGCGAACCGGGCGGCCGGCCGCGATCGAGCCGCCGTTTGCAAAACCGCGCCCGCCATCATAGACCGTCCAAATGGGTCGCTGAAATCCCCAATTCAGCGCTGCGGATCGGCCGAAGCATCGCCTCGTGAAAATCCTCATCATCTCGGACGCGTGGCGCCCGCAAATCAACGGCGTCGTGCGGACGCTGGAGACGACGGCGGTGGAATTGGCGAAGCTCGGCCATGAGACGCGCATCGTCGGCCCCGACGAGAGCCGGCCGCTGACCTTCGCCGTGCCGTTCTATCCGGAGGTCAAGCTGGAATTCTTCGGCTATCGCCGGCTGGAGCGGGTCGTGCGCGAATTCCGGCCCGACTTCATCCATATCGCGACCGAGGGCCCGCTAGGCTGGGCGGCGCGCCGTCTGTGCCTGAACCGGACGCTCCCGTTCACGACCGCCTATCACACCCGGTTCCCGGAATATCTGGCCGCGCGCGCGCCGCCGATCCTGCGCGGCGCCCTGCGGATGGCGGCCTATTCGGCGCTGCGCCGGTTCCACGCGCCGGCCGGCGCGGTCATGGTGGCCACGGCCTCGATCGAACAGGAATTGCGGGCGCGCAGGTTCCGGCGGCTGGTTCGCTGGTCGCGCGGCGTCGACGCGGCCCTGTTCCGGCCCTACGGCAAGAACCTGCCCGCCTATGCGGCGCTGGCGCGCCCGATCCTGCTCTATGTCGGGCGGGTCGCAGTCGAGAAGAACCTGCGCGCGTTCCTCGACGTCCGCACCGCCGGAAGCCGGGTCGTGATCGGCGACGGCCCCGATCTGGCGGCGCTGAAGAAGGACTATCCCGACGCGCATTTTCTCGGCGCGCTGTCGGGCGAGACGCTCGCGCGCTGCTACGCCGCGGCCGATCTGTTCGTGTTCCCCTCGACGACCGACACGTTCGGCCTGGTGCTGCTCGAGGCCTGCGCGGCGGGCCTGCGGGTGGCGGCGATCCCGGCGCCCGGACCGTCCGACCTGTTCGCCGACGGCGCCGGCGAGGGGTTCGTGGCGATGGATCGGGACATCGGCCGCGCCATCGCGGCGGCGCTGCGGCTGCCCGACGACCCCGGCGCGCCGCGCGCTTTCGCGCGGCGGTTCAGCTGGGAGGCCTGCACGCAGGCCTTCTTCGCCCATCTCCAGGCGCCGACGCCCAGGGCCGTGCGCCGCCTGACCCGCTGGCGCCAGAAGCTCGCGCGCGGCTGACCGGCCCCCGGCCGGCGGTCAGGCGCCCTTGTGCGGGGCGATGAGGAACTTCTCGCCGGTCGCGCGCCGCGCATAGGCGGCGATGATTTCGGGCTTCAGCGCCTCCTGGAGGGAAATCACCTGCGTGTAGCGGCTCGCAAAGGTCGTCTTCAGCTCGGCGGCGACGCGTTCGCGCAGCTTGCGCCCCTCGGCGGGGCCGATCTTCTGCAGGAACGGAAACAGCAGCCAGCCGCCGAGCCCCCAGCTCATGCCGAAGCTCCGGTTCAGGACGGTCGGCCCGAGATCGAGACCGCCGTAGATATAGACCTGCTTGTGGACCGACGAGCCGTAGCGGCTGTAGGCCTTGGTCTTCAGGTTGATGGCGGCCTCCATCGCGGCGAGGATCTGCCCCGCGAGCTTGCCGCCGCCGACCGCGTCGAAGCCGAGCGTCGCGCCGGTGGCGACGATCGCCTCGATCAGGTCCTGCGCAAAGTTCGGCGCCGAGGAATCGCAGACGTGTCTTGCGCCGATCGCGCGCAGGATCTCCGCCTGCGGTGCGCCGCGCACGATGTTGACGAGGCCGATTGCGTCCTTCAGGCAGATTTTGTTGAGCATCTGGCCGAGGTTTGACGCGGCGGCGGTGTGGACCAGCGCGGTGTGGCCTTCCCGTCGCATCGTCTCGACCATGCCGAGCGCGGTCAGCGGATTGACGAAGCAGGAGGCGGCTTCGGCAGGCGTCGCATCGGGCGGGACGGCGAGCGTTTCGCCGAGCTTGACGCAGCGATATTGCGAATAAGCGGCGCCGCCGATGATCGCCACCGTCCGGCCGAGCAGCGCGCGCGCCGCGTCCGAGTCGCCGGCGGCGACGACGATTCCGGCGCCCTCGTTGCCGACCGGCATCGACACGTCGAGCCGGCTCGCCATCGCGCGCATCGACGGCGCGGGCACGGTCGCGGTCGCGACCGGACTGTCCGCCGTCCCCGACAGCTTGGCGGTCGCGATGTCGGCCGCGCCGAGCAGCAGGCCGATGTCGGAGGGGTTGACCGGCGCCGCCTCGACCCTGACCACGATCTCGTCGGGCGCCGGCTTGGGCGTCGCCACGCGCGCGAGCGACAGTTCGAGCTCGCCGCTGTTCCTGATCAGGGAGCGAAGCTGCAGCCCGTGATCGAAGGTCCCCTCGCCCATATCCCGCTCCATCGCCGGTCGCGGCCGGACAGCCGCCTCGCCTCATAGCACAGGGCCCCGCCGGAGGCTCGCGCAACGGTCCGGCCGCCTGCGCCGCGCCGACGACTCCACACGATTTCGTGATCGCGCGGCGGGCGCCGGCGGGGCGGCGGCGGCCGCAAATTTAGGCTTGATCCGGTCCGCCAACGGACGCACTCTCGCCCGCGCCGCGATCGGCAGCGATGTCGCGGTCAAACCAGGGCAGCATCATGACGGTGGCGCAGATACTCAAGGTCAAGGGCCGCGAGGTTTACGCGACCCGGCCCGAGCAAACGTTGATGGACGTCGCGCATCTGCTCGCGGAGAAGCGCGTCGGCGCCGTGGTCGCCTCGGATGACGAGATGAATGTGCTCGGCATCATCTCGGAACGCGACATCATCCGGGCCGTCGCGGCCGGCGGCAAGGACGCGCTCGACGACAAGGTCGCACGCCACATGACCCAGAAGGTCGTCACCGTCGAGGAGACGACCAAGGTCAACGAAGTCATGGAGATCATGACCAACGGCCGCTTCCGCCACGTGCCCGTCGTCGACGGGCGCAAATGCGTCGCGGTGATCTCGATCGTCGACATCGTCAGGCATCGGGTGCGCGAGATCGAATTCGAGCATCAGGCGCTGCATACCTATATTTCCAGCCGGACCTGAGGCGCGGTCGGCTCGCCGGACCGGTCGATGAGGCGCGCCCGGTCGCGAGCGGACAGACGTCAAAGCGGCGCCGGGTGGCGTGAGAGAGGCCGGGGTAAAATTTCCTCGACCACGCCGCCCCGCTATTCCGCCGGCACCGCCCGGTCCTCGTAATCCCCCGCCGCGGTCTGGTCGCGCGCCGCGCTCTTCCACACCGCCGACAGCGCGGTCGCGACGACGAAATTGGCGACGACCGCGGTGAGGCCGTTATAGGCGGCAAAACCGAGGCCGAGGTCGAGCCTGCCGAGCAGGGGAATGTCCCAGACCAGCGGGTGGACATTGACCCAGGCGGTTGCGCCCCAGGACAGCGAGGTGCCGAGGATCATGCCGACCGCCCAGCCGACCAGCAGCGCCGGCCCGCTGTACCAGCGCGTGTAGAGCCCGAGGATCATCGCCGGGAAGATCTGCACCATCCACACCCCGCCGAGCAATTGCAGGTCGACGGCGAATTGCGTCGGGATGAACAGGATGAAGACGAGCGCGCCGACCTTGACGATCAGCGACGCCAGCTTGGCGATCGTCGATTCGCCCCTGGCCGTCACCTGCGGATCGACGAACGGCTTCCAGACGTTGCGGGTGAACGTGTTGGCGGCGCCGATCGACATCACCGCCGCCGGCACCAGCGCGCCGATCGCGATCGCCGCGAACGAGAAGCCGGCGAACCAGTCGGGAAACACTTTCAGCAGCAGCTGCGGCACCGCGTCCTGCGGATTGGCGACCTTCACCCCCGCCGCATGGGCCATCACGCCGAGCAGCGCGATGAGCCCGAGCACGAAGGAATAGGCGGGCAGGGTCATCGTGTTGCGCCGGATCGCCTGGCCGCTGGAGGCGGCGAGCGTGCCGGTCAGCGCATGCGGATACATGAACAGCGCCATCGCCGAGCCGATCGCCAGCGTGACATAGGGCCCGATCTGCGCCGGCGTCAGGGTGAGGCCCGCCGAGAGCCCCGGCTTGGCGGCGACCTTGGCCTCGTAGACCTTGCCCGCCGCCTCGAAGATCGCGCCGAAGCCGCCGAGCTGGATCGGAATGACGATCACCGCCGCGATGATGAAGACATAGATCATGATGTCCTTGACGAAGGCGATCATCGCGGGCGCGCGCAGCCCGCTCGAATAAGTGTAGAGCGCGAGGATGACGAAGGCGATCGTCAGCGGCAGATGCGCGGTCAGGCCCTCGCCGTGGAAGCCGAGCGCCTGGATCACCTTCTCCATGCCGACGAGCTGGAGCGCGATATAGGGCATGGTGGCGAGAATGCCGGTCAGCGCGACCGCGAGTTCGAGCCATTTGTCGCCGTAGCGGCCGAGCACGAAATCGCCAGCGGTGATGTAGCCGTGCCGGTGCGTGACCGCCCACAGCCGAGGCATGGTGAGGTAGAGGAAGGGATAGATGACGATCGTATAGGGCACCGCGAAGAAGCCATAGGCGCCGATCGCATAGACGAGGGCGGGGATCGCGATCACGGTATAGGCGGTATAGAGGTCGCCGCCGAGCAGGAACCAGGTGATCCAGGCGCCGAACCGCCGGCCGCCGAGCCCCCATTCATGGAGATGGTCGAGATCCCCCGCCTTCCAGCGCGAGGCGCCGAAGCCCATCACGGTGACCAGCGCGAAGAAGAACACGAAGACGGTCGTCGCGGTCCAGTTGAGATTGTCGATCATCGCCGCGCTCCGCCGACGCGGTCCGCCGCCCAGATCGCCAGCGCGGACACCGGGATCAACAGCAGCTGGAACCAGTAGAACAGGGGGATGCCGAACAAGGCCGGCTGGAGGCTGTTGTAGAGCGGCGTCAGCACCGCCAGGATGCAGGGCGCCAGCAGCAGCAGGTATTTCATCCTTCCCCCCGGCGCCGCGCGGCCTGGTCGCTTCGAGAACCCCGATCGGGTCTCGGCCGCCGCGGTCGACGACCGCTCATAGCCAAGATTCCGGTCGGGGTCGAGACCCCGCCGGCCTCATCGGGCGGCGGCGACCGCCGCATCGACGGCATCGCCGAGCCGCGCGACGATCGCCTCGATCTGGGCCGCGGTCACGATGAAGGGCGGCGCCAGCAGGACGTGGTCGCCGGCGACGCCGTCGATCGTCCCGCCCATCGGATAGACCATCAGCCCGCGCGCCATCGCCTCGCGCTTGACCTCGGCGTGCAGCTTGCGCGCGGGATCGAACGGCGCCTTGGAGGCGCGGTCGGCGACCAGTTCGACGCCGAGGAACAGGCCGCGGCCCCTGACGTTTCCGACATGCGGGTGATCGGCGAAGCGTGCGTCGAGCCGCGCGCGCAGAAGTTCGCCCATCACTCGGACATTGGCGAGCAGGCCGTCGCGCCGGATGACCTCCTGGACCGCGAGCGCGGCCGCCGCCGCCATCGGGTGGCCCATATAGGTGTGGCCGTGCTGGAAGAAACCCGAGCCGCCGGCGAAGGCCTCGAAAATGCGCCGGCTCAGCAGCACCGCGCCGATCGGCTGGTAGCCGCCGCCGAGCCCCTTGGCGATCGTCATCAGGTCTGGCGCGACGCCGTCCTGTTCGCAGGCGTGGAGCGTGCCGGTGCGCCCCATGCCGCACATCACCTCGTCGAGGATCAGCAGCACGCCGTGCCGATCGCAGATCGCGCGGATGCGCTTGAAGTAATCGGCGACCGGCGGCACGGCGCCCGCGGTGGCGCCGACGACGGTCTCGGCGACGAAGGCCATCACCGTCTGCGGTCCGAGCGCGAGGATTTCGGCTTCGAGCGCCTGGGCGGCGCGCGCGGCATAGGCCGCCTCGCTCTCGCCTTCCGCCTGGAAGCGATAGGCGTAGCAGGGCTCGATGTGGCGGGTCTCGATCAGCAGCGGCTGGAAGGACGCGCGCCGCCATTCGTTGCCGCCAGTCGCCAGCGCGCCGAGCGTATTGCCGTGGTAGCTCTGGCGCCGGGCCACGACATGACGGCGCTGCGGCTGGCCGGTCTCGACGAAATATTGCCGCGCCATCTTGAGCGCCGCCTCGACCGCCTCCGAACCGCCGCTGACGAGATAGGCGTGGCTGAGCCCGGTGGGCGCGTCGGCGACGAGGCGGTCGGCGAGCCGTTCGGCGACCTCGGTGGTGAAGAAGCCGCTATGGGCATAGGCGAGCGCGTCGAGCTGGCGGCGCAGCGAAGCGAGCACGTCGGGATGCCCATGGCCGAGGCACGACACCGCCGCGCCGCCTGAGGCGTCGAGATAGATCTTGCCCGCGCTGTCGACGAGTTCGACGCCGGCGCCGCCGACGGCGAGCGGCGGCGTCACATTGGCGTTTCTGTGGAGGAGATGGCTCAACGGAGTCCGGGCCTTGCTCGAAGGCGGGTCACCCCCCGGTCACGCTCATATGCCGCCCGACCGCCGGCGGCCGGCCCGTCCGGTCGATGACGAAGTCATGCCCCTTCGGCTTGCGCACGATCGCGGCGCGGATCGCCGCGTTCAGGGGCGCGTCGTCGGCGGACTGGCGTAGCGGCGCGCGCAGGTCGGCGGCGTCCTCCTGGCCGAGGCACATGTAGAGCGTGCCGGTGCAGGTGACCCGCACCCGGTTGCAGCCTTCGCAGAAATTATGGGTCAGCGGGGTGATGAAGCCGAGCCGGCCGCCGGTCTCGGCGACGTCGAAATAGCGCGCGGGGCCGCCGCTCGCATGGCTCGAGGGGACCAGGCTGAACCGCCGGGCGAGTTCCGTGCGCAGCTGGGAAAGCGGCAGATACTGGTCGGCGCGCTGGCCGTCTATCTCGCCCATCGGCATGACTTCGATGAAAGTCAGCTCATGGCCGCGCCCATGCGCCCATTCGACCATGGCGGGCGCTTCCCCGTCGTTGACGCCCTTCAGCGCCACCACGTTGATCTTGACCGAGAGCCCCGCGGCCTGCGCGGCGTCGATCCCGGCCATCACCTTGCCGAGGTCGCCCCAGCGGGTGATCGTGCGGAATTTCGCCGCGTCGCGCGTGTCGAGCGAGACGTTGACGCGCCTGACCCCGCAATCGGCGAGTTCGCGCGCGTGGCGTTCGAGCTGCGAGCCGTTGGTGGTCAGGGTGAGCTCGTCGAGCGCGCCGCTCGCAAGATGGCGCGAAAGCGAGCCGAACAGGCGCATGATGCCGCGCCGCACCAGCGGCTCGCCGCCGGTGATCCGCAATTTGCGCGTGCCCAGCGCGACGAAGGCCGAGCACAGGCGGTCGAGCTCCTCGAGCGTCAGCACGTCGCGCTTGGGCAGGAAATTCATGTCCTCGGACATGCAATAGACGCAGCGAAAGTCGCAGCGGTCGGTCACCGAGACGCGCAGATAGGTGATCGCCCGGCCGAAGGGATCGACGAGCGGCGCGGCGGCGGCGACGGGCGCATGGGCGTTCATGCCAAACATCTAGGCGAGACGCCGCGCAAAGGAAAGGCGCCGCCCGCGGGGCGACGCCTCGAATTTTCCGCCGTCGGTCGATTCAGCGCAGGACGATGACGTTGGCCCCGATTCTGGCGCGATTGTAGAGATCGATGACGTCGTCGTTGGTCATTCGGATGCAGCCCGAGGAGACAGCCTGGCCGATCGTGTCGGGCTCGTTGGAGCCGTGGATGCGATAGAGCGTGCCCGACAGATACATCGCGCGGGCGCCGAGCGGATTGTCGATGCCGCCTTCCATGTGGCGCGGCAGGTCGGGGCGGCGGCGCAGCATCTGGGCCGGCGGGGTCCAGTCCGGCCACTCGCGCTTGTTGGCGATGTGCTTGACGCCGGACCATTCGAAGCCCGGGCGGCCGACGCCGACGCCATATTTGATCGCCTGATGGTCCGGCAGCACGAAATACAGCCGGCGCTCGCTGGTGTTGATGAGGATCGAACCCGGCGTATAGGGGCCGCTGTAGCTGATCGTCTCGCGCGGGATCGGCGAGGCGAGCGGGCGCCCGTTCGCGCCGCTCGGATAGAGGAAGATGCTGATGTCGGGCGACGCCTGCGCGGCCGCCGAGGCGAGGAAAAGGCCGGCGACGACGCCGAGCCCTAGTTGAACGATCCGGCGCATTTCAGGTCCTTTGACGAGGGAAGTGAGGCAATTCACCACAGCGGCGTTAACGAAGGCCGTATGGACGAATCCATTGCGCGATTATTTTTCGGATGCAACGAGCCGAATGGCAATGGCCGGGCGCGGTCACGGTGGCGTGAAGTCGAAATTACGGCGTCCGCGTGACCCGCCGGCCACACCCCATCCCGGCGACTCCCGAGCCTCTCCTGCTCGCTCTGGTCGATGACCCCGACGCCTCGGCGGCGACGAAAGCCGCAGGATCGATCCTGGCGCGCTCGAAGACGATCTCACCGCTCGCGTCGACGACGAGTTGAAACACTCGGCGATGGACGACGGCGGGGAGCCCAGGGGGAGCGGCGCGGCAAGATCGCTCGACCAGCGGGCCCGGACCCGCGCCGGCGCGGAGAATTTCATCAGCCACGGCCCGCAGAGGGCGGCCGAGACGCCGCGAGTCGGCCAAAGCGAACATTGCCCTGCAGCGCTTCGCCGGGCTCCTTGATCGAAAGATACGAGCCGAACAGCGACGAGCGCACGGTCGGGACCCAATGGTGCTGCGCGCCGAAGAACCCGCCGATCGCCTGGGAAAGGCCGATCGTCCCGTCAGCCAGCACGAAGGCGTCATTGGCGGGAACGCTGATGCTGAGGCCCTTGTCATAGACGTTCGAGGTGCCCGACCAGTAGCTCCAGGCGTTCGTGTAGTCGGAGGCGCCCTTGTCCCAGGAGACCTGCGCCGTCACCGTGTCGCCTGACGAAAGGCTGTCGAGCTTGAGCTTGACGCCGCCTTCGACCGCGCCGCCCCAGACGGTCGACGGGGTGAAGCCGACCTTGAGCTGGCTGCCGGCGCCGGCGAGCGGGATCGGCAGCGAATTCACCTCGTGCAGCGCGCCGGCGACCTGGACCGAACCCCAGGCGCCGTCATAGCGCAGATTGCCGACGAAATCGGGCGTGTCGAGCGCGCCATAGGTCTGATAGGCGGCGATCCGGGCGCCGTGGCTCAGCACCGGATTGGTGTCGTTCGTCGTGACGTCGGCGGTCGAATTGCTGATGCGGCGGGTCGTAGGGCCTTCGGCCGAGGCGGTCGCCGAGAAGCCGCCGAATTTGGCGGTATAGGCGAGGAGGTCGAGCGGCTGGTCGGACGTGCCCACCGTCGAGGTCGTGATCTCGTAATTGTGCTAGCGGCGGCATATGACAGAATTGCAACAGCGGGTCTGCCGCCGACCGGCGCCGACGGTGCGACCGCGCCGCTGACGCTGAGATCGCGTCATTTTTTCGCCCACGTCAAAGGCGCGGCGGGACCGTCGCCGTTTGGCCACAACCGCATGGAAACGTCGGCGAGGAGCGAATGCCGGCCGGCCGGGGCCGCCGCGATCGGCGCCTTCGCTTGGGCCTATCGTCGGCGAAATTGGGGCGACGATGCGCCGGCCGGCCGGCGACGTCGCCCGATTTCCGGGCGCGCGCGGGGCCACCGGCCGGGCCCGGCGCCAATCTGGACGAGCGCGAGGCGATCGGCGACGGCCGCGCGGCCGCCTCCTCAGTTGCGCCACGCGGCGGGACACGATCGTCCCACCTCGCCGAGAATGGCGTCCCACCTTGGCGATCGCGTGCGAAATCACCCGTTAGGCGTCAGATGGTGGGGGAGGTAGGACTCGAACCTACGAAGGCATAGCCAGCGGATTTACAGTCCGCCCCCTTTGCCGCTCGGGACACTCCCCCGGAGCCATCGGCGTCGCGCCGCCGACGAAAAGGCCCCGGCGAGCCGGGGCCAAGTCGAGCGGGCGTTATCTGGCGCGGCGCCCCGCCCTGTCAACCCATAAAAGCGCCGTACGGCTCGGCCCCGCGCGACGCCATTGACAAGCCGGCGACCGGCGCCGTTATGCGGGCGGCGGGCTCGGCGCCCGCCTGCAGGAGCCGCGTCTTTGACACGCAAGAAGAACCGCCGGGCGCCGCCGGCGTCGGGGCGGCCGGGGCCGCTCCCCGCGCGCGCCGCAGCGGTCGGTCCGCGGCCCGGGCCCGCGCCGCCGCCTCGTCGCGCGCCGCGCGCGGGCGACGTCGCGCTGATCTACGGATTCCACAGCGTCGGCGAGGCGCTGCGCGTGCCGCGCCGTCGACTGGTCCGGCTCTACGCGACCGCCGCGGCGGCGCAGCGTCTCGGCGCCGAAATCGCCGCGCGCGGCGTCGAAACGCTGATCGTCACGGCCGAGGAGATCGCCGCGCGCGCGCCGCGCGATGCGATCCACCAGGGCGTCCTGCTGGAGGCGCGGCCGCTGGAGCCGATCGATCTGTCGGACCTGCCTGCGCGCGGTCTGGTCGTCGTGCTCGACCAGGTGACCGATCCCCACAACGTCGGCGCGATCCTGCGCAGCGCCGCAGCCTTTGCGGTCGACGCGCTGGTGACGACCGAACGCCACGCGCCTGATTTCTCCGGCGCCCTCGCCAAGTCCGCCTCCGGCGGCCTCGAACACGTGCCGATCTGCCGCGTGACCAATCTGGCGCGCGCGCTCGGCGAAATCGGCGAGATCGGCTATCTGCGCGTCGGCCTGGACTCGGACGGCGCGGAGAGCCTCGATGCCGCGGCGCTGTCGCGGCCGCTGGCGCTGGTGCTGGGGGCCGAGGGCAGGGGCCTGCGCCGCCTGACGCGCGAGAATTGCGACATCGTCGCCCGGCTCGACGTCCCCGGCGCGATCAAGAGCCTCAATGTCTCCAACGCCTGCGCCGTGGCGCTGGCGATCGCGACGATGAAGCTGCGCCCGTCCGGCCGGCCGGGCCCTATTTGAGCGAGGGAACGGTCTTGGGATAGGTGAGATCCCAGGTCGTGTTCAGCAGAGGATCGAGCGGCGTGCCCTCGGACGCGTCGAACGCGCGCGGCCGCGCGCCAGGATGCGCGGCCGCCGGGCCGCCCGCCTCCGCGCTCGCCATGACCCTGGCGGCTTCGCCCGTCGGAGCGGCGGCAACGCCGTAGCGCGCTTCCCGGCTCCGTTGATCGGCGATCGCGGTCGGCGACATCGGATAGGTCTGCGCGGGGTCGGCCGCCGCGCCGTCGCCGCCGCCGGCCGCTTCAGCCTGCTGGTCGTTCACGCCCTGGACGACGGCGCCGATCTCGGCAAGGTTGCGGGTCGCCGCGTTCGCGCCCGCCGAAAGCGCCCCGCCGGCCCCGAGCAGCGCTTCGCGCATCTGTCGGTCGGCGCCGACCTTGGCGAGACGCCGCGTGAGCTCGGCCGTTCCGGGCGGGACCCGCGAAGGCGGCGCGGGCGGCTGCGCCAGCGCGCCGAACGCCTTGAGATCGGCCGGATCGGCTGCGCCATGCACCTTTGCCGGCGGCGCCGCCGGGCCGACCGGCACGGCGTCCGGCGCCAGCCTGTCCTTGGCGTCCTTTTCGATTTGACGCCAGCGCGCGACGTTCTTCTGATGCTGGTCGAGCGTGTCGGAGAAGGCGTGGCCGCCCGTGCCGTCGGCGACGAAGTAGAGATCCTGGGTATGGGCGGGGTTCGCCACCGCCTCCATCGCCGCCTTGCCGGGATTGGCGATCGGCCCGGGCGGCAGGCCCTCGATGATATAGGTGTTGTAGGGCGTCGCCTGGAGCAGTTCGACCTTGGAAATGCTGTGGCCCAGCGTTCCGCGGCCGCCGACGAGGCCGTAGACGATCGTCGGGTCGGATTCGAGCTTCATGCGCTTCTGCAGGCGGTTGATGAACACGCCCGCGACATGGGCGCGCTCGTCGGGGCGGCCGGTCTCCTTCTCGACGATCGAGGCGAGCGTGACCAGTTCGCCCGGGGACTTGATCGGCAGGTCGGAGGCTCGCTTCTTCCAGATTTCGTCGACCGTCTTGGCCTGCGCGCTCTCCATCGCCGAGAGGACCTTGGTGCGCGAGACGCCGCGCTCGAATTCATAGGTTTCGGGCAGGATCGAACCCTCGCGCGGCATTTCCTTGACGTCGCCGACGAAGACGTCGTTCTCGCGCAGGCGCTGGACGACCTGATCGCTCGTCAAGCCCTCCGGAATGGTGACCTTGTGCAGCACGACCTTGTGCGAGGCCAGCAGATCCTCGACTTCGCGCAGGCTCGCGTGCTCCTTGAAGAGGTACTCGCCGCGCTTGAGGCTGTCGCGATTGCCGTCGAGCATCAGGATCAGGTTGAACCACATCGGGCTTTCGATGACGCCGGCGCGCTCGAGCTGATCGGAGATGGCGCCGCCGTCATCCTCGCGCGCGACGACGACGATCTTGTCGGCGGCGAGCGGACCCGGCCTGCGGGCCTCGATCATGGCGAAAGTGAATCCGCCGATGCCGACGATCGCCGCGATCAGGACGAACGACAGGACCCCGCTCAGCCGGGCCAGGCCTTCCTTGCGCCGCTTGCGCGGCAGCGGCGGCGGAGGGGGCGGCGGGGCCGCCTGCGGTTGCAGCGACTCGGCCGGCGATCGCAATGCAGTGCGCTTGCCGAACAGGCTGGCGCGCGGCTGCGGGGGCGGGTCGCCCGAAGTGGAACCATCGGTCATCGGCGCTCGCCTCCGCGCGGGCAAAAGGCGCTCCCCCGCGGGGAGGGCATCGACAGCTTCATCGCGACAAAATAGGGCGCCTCGGCTCAATCCTCAAGCGCCGGCCTTGCCTCAGGCTTGCGTCGCGCGCCGGAAGACGAGCGAGGCGTTGGTGCCGCCGAAGCCGAACGAGTTCGAAAGCGCATTGTCGATCCGGCGCGGCTTCGCCGCATGGGGCGCCAGGTCGATCGCGGTTTCCACGGACGGGTGGTCGAGATTGAGCGTAGGCGGCGCGATCTGGTCGCGCATCGCCAGAATCGAGAAAATCGCCTCGATTGCGCCCGCCGCGCCGAGCAGATGCCCGACCGAGGATTTGGTCGACGACATCGTCAGCGCGCCCGCCGCATTGCCCATCAGCCGTTCGACCGCGCGCAACTCGATCTCGTCGCCGAGGGGCGTCGAAGTGCCGTGCGCGTTGACATAATCGATGTCCGACGGCGAGAGTTCGGCGCGCCTGAGCGCCGCGCTCATCGCCCGGAAGGCGCCGTCGCCGTCGGGCGAGGGCGATGTGATGTGGTAGGCGTCGCCCGACAGGCCGTAGCCGACGAGTTCCGCGTAGACACGGGCGCCGCGCGCGCGGGCATGATCGAACTCTTCGAGCACGACGCAGCCCGCGCCCTCGCCCATGACGAATCCGTCGCGATCCCGGTCGTAGGGCCGCGACGCTCTCTGGGGCTGGTCGTTGAAACCGGTCGAGAGCGCGCGGCAGGCGGAGAAGCCGGCGAGCGAAAGCCGGTTGACGGCCGATTCGGCGCCGCCCGCCACCATCACCGTCGCGTCGCCCAGGGCGATCAGCCGGCCGGCGTCGCCGATAGCATGGGCGCCGGTCGAGCAGGCGGTGACCACGGCGTGATTGGGCCCCTTCAGCTTGTGCGCGATCGACACATAGCCGCCGGCCAGATTGATGAGCCGCCCGGGGATGAAGAACGGAGAGATGCGCCGCGGCCCCTTTTCGCGCAGGGTGATCGAGGCGTCGTAGATGCCGCCGAGCCCGCCGATCCCCGATCCGATGAGGACGCCGGTTTCGATCTCCTCCTGGTAGGTCGAAGGGGCCCAATCGGCGTCGCGCAGCGCCTGGGTCGCCGCGCACATCGCGAAGACGATGAAGTCGTCGACCTTGCGCTGCTCCTTGGGATCCATCCATTCGTCGGGATGAAAGGCGTCCGGCGCGTCGCCCCGCGGCACCTGGGCCGCGATCCGGCACGCGATGTCCGAAACATCGAAGCTCCGGATCTCGGTCACGCCGGATTCGCCGCCGATCAGCCGCCGCCACGTCGCCTCGACCCCGCAGGCCAGCGGCGTCACCATGCCGAGCCCCGTCACCACGACACGCTTCATCGATGACCTCGTCCATCCGAGAGGGGCGCGCCAGGACGCGACAAGGGCCGGACAGACGCCGGCCCCATCACTCCTACCCGCAAACCGCAGCCCCGCGTCCGGTCGCGACGCGCGCAGGCGCCCGCGATTCCCTCACGCCATCATCCGGTTCATTTGGCGGCGGAGGCCTTTTCGAGAAACTTCACGGCGTCGCCGACTGTCACAATCGTCTCGGCCTGATCGTCCGGGATCTCGACGCCGAATTCCTCTTCGAACGCCATGACCAGCTCAACGGTGTCGAGCGAATCCGCGCCAAGGTCGTCGATGAAATTGGCGTTTTCGACCACCTTGTCGGCCTCCACGCCCAGATGCTCTACAACGATCTTCTTTACGCGCTCAGCGACATCGCTCATTTTGTCCGTCCTTACCCTGGCGGCGCCCAGACGCCCGCCTTTGATTGACCCCAACCCCGACCTGAATTCGTCGCACGCGGCCCCTATGCGAGACAGACGACCCCTGAAACGCCCGCACTCGCCAGCGCGCTGCGCGACCGCGTAGAATATCCCGACTGCGCGGATCGCGCGCAACGTTCGGGCCACGCCCGGCCGCCTTGTCCAGGCGCGCCTCGTGGGTCGATAGCATATCTTTCCAGGCAAGGCGAGGGGGCGCCGGACCCCGGACGGGAAAGCCCAGTCGTCGGCTTAAAGATTTCAAATCATTGCCATTCCGCCGTTGATGTGAAGCGTCTGGCCGGTGACGTAGCCGGCTTCCGCGCTCGCCAGATAGACCGCCGCCGCCCCGATGTCCGGGCCGACGCCGAGCCTTCCCATCGGCACCGAGCGCAGGATGGCTTCGCGCTGTTTCTCGTTGAGCGCGTCGGTCATCGGGCTGGCGATGAATCCGGGCGCGATGCAATTGACGGTGATGTTTCGGCTCGCGACTTCGGCGGCGAGCGCCTTGGACATGCCGATCATGCCCGCCTTGGCGGCCGCGTAATTGCCCTGGCCGGGATTGCCGGTCACCCCGACGATCGAGGCGATCGCGATGATGCGCCCGTGCCGGCGTCGCATCATGCCCTTCACGCATGCGCGCGACAGCCGGAACGCCGCGGTCAGATTGACGGCGATGACCTGCTCCCATTCCTCGTCCTTCATCCGCACGAACAGGCTGTCGCGCGTCACGCCCGCATTGTTGACGAGGATGTCGAGGCCGCCCATCGCCGCCTCGGCGGCCGGGACGAGCGCTTCGACCGATCCAGCATCCGAAAGGTCGCAGGGCAGGACGAAGGCGCGCCCGCCCAGATCCGTGGCGAGCGCCTCGAGCGCCTCCCGCCGGGTGCCCGACAGGCCGACGGCGGCGCCCTGCGCATGGAGCGCGCGCGCGATCGCGCCGCCGATGCCGCCCGAGGCGCCGGTCACCAGCGCGCTGCGTCCAGACAGGTCAAACACCGGCGAATTCCTTCTGCTGGGCCGATCGGCTTGACCGTCAGCCGACATGGGCCGCCTTGAACGCCTCAACGTCGGCCGGCGCCCCGACGGCGAGGCAGGTCGCGCCCTCCGAAATGCGCCTGATCAGCCCGCTGAGCACCTTGCCGGCGCCGATTTCGATGAATCGGCCGACGCCCCGCTCCGTCATGTAGAGCACGCTCTCGCGCCACCGCACGGCGCCCGTCACCTGGGCGACGAGGCTCGCCCGGATCTGGGCGGGATCGTCAATGGCCGTCGCCGAGACATTGGCGACCAGCGGCGCGCGCGGCGGCCGGATCACGACCTTGGCCAGCGCGGCCGCCATCGCGTCGGCCGCCGGCTGCATCAGCGCGCAATGGAACGGCGCGGAAACCGGCAGAATCAGCGATCGTTTGGCGCCGGCCGCCTTCGCCAACGCCATGGCGCGCTCGACTGCGGCCCTGGCGCCGGAAATGACGATCTGACCGCCGCCATTGTCGTTGGCGGCCTGGCAGACGGCCCCCTGCTCCATGAGTTCGGCCGCCGCTTGCGCGGCGATCGCCGCGACCTGGGCGAGGTCGAGGCCGAGGATCGCCGCCATTGCGCCGACGCCGACCGGGACGGCCTGCTGCATGGCGCGGCCACGGATGCGCAGCAGCCGCGCGGCGTCGTCGAGGCGGAGGGCGCCGGCCGCAGCGAGCGCCGAATATTCGCCCAGCGAATGGCCGGCGACGAAGCTGGCGTCGCGCCCGAGGTCGAGGCCCGCTTCGGCCTCGAGCACCCGCATTGCGGCGAGGCTGACCGCCATCAGCGCCGGCTGCGCATTGGCGGTCAGGGTCAGCTCCGCCTCGGGGCCCTCGAACATGAGGCCGGACAGGTTCTGGCCGAGCGCGCCGTCGACCTCGGCGAAGACGTCGCGCGCCGCGCCGTGGGCCTGCGCCAGCGCCTTGCCCATCCCGACGGTCTGCGACCCCTGTCCCGGAAACACCAAAGCCGTGAGCATCGCCGCTCCCTCGTGGGCCGCGCACAGACACGGCTTGGCCCATGCTGTCAAGAGAGGCGCCGGTCACCGCCGCCGCCCCGCCCGAACCGATCGATTCAGCCGGTGTTAAGCGCGGCCGCGCTATCGTGCGGGATCGCTGCGGCGATCTTCCCGAGAGCCGGTGCGATGAGCCTGCGAGTCACTTCGATGATCGGTTGGCTGCGCGACGCGGAATGGTTCACGCGCGATCGCGCGATCGCCTATTGCCGCATCCTGTTCGGGGTGACGGTTTCGGCCGTGGTTCTGTGGATTGCGCTGTCCCAGGGCGGCGTCGATCGCGCGGGAAAGCCGCTGGGCACCGACTTCCTGAGCTTCTGGACCGCCTCCCAGATCGCGCTCGGCGGTCATCCCGCCGACGTCTATGACGTCGCGACCCACCATGCCGCGCAGACCGCGCTGTTTCCGCGCGACGCCGGCTATGTCGCGTTCTTCTATCCGCCACCGTTCCTTCTGCTGTGTCTGCCGCTGGCGACGCTGCCCTATCTCTGGTCGCTGGCGGCCTGGCTGGCGGCGACCGGCTTTGCGTGCTGGCGCGTACTCAGCGCCTGGCTCGGCAAGGAGTACGGCGCGCTGCCGATCGTGGCCTTTCCTGCGATGCTCAGCAATCTCGGTCATGGCCAGAACGCGTTTCTGACGGCCGCCCTGTTCGGCGGCGGCGCGCTCATGCTGAACGCCCGGCCTTTCGTCGCGGGTCTGTGTCTGGGCGCCCTGGTCTACAAACCGCATCTGGCGATCGTCATTCCGGTCGCGCTCATCGCCGCGCGGCGGTGGCGCGTGGTCGTCGGCGCCGCCGCGTCGGCGCTCGGACTCTGCCTCGCCTCGCTGGGAGCCTTTGGCGTCGATGGATGGCGAGCCTTTCTGGCCGCCTCGCCGCTCGCCAGAATCGCGCTTGAAAGAAACATGGTCGGCGACGCGAAGATGCAGAGCGTGTTCGCCGCGGTCCGCCTTCTGCACGGCGGGCTGACGCTGGCCTATGGCCTGCAGGTCGTCGCCGCGCTGGTCGTCTGCTTGGCGCTCGTCGGCCTGCAGCGCCGGTCGTTCCGCTCGAGCGCGGAAGGCCCCGCCATGGTCGCGGCCGCCCTCCTGGCGAGTCCGTTCCTGCTCGACTACGATCTGGTGCTGCTCGGCGTTCCCCTCGCCTGGGTCGCGCGCCAGGGGTTCCGCGACGGCTTCCTCCCCTGGGAAAAGTCAGCTCTGTTGGTCGCATTCGTGCTGCCCGCGGTCTCCCGCTCGATCGCCGGCCTCGTCGGCGTCCCGCTCGGACCGGTCGTGATCGCCGGCGTTCTGCTGATGGTTCTCAGGCGGGCCGTCGCGCCGCCGCGACCGGACGCGGAAGGCGCCGCCGAACCCGTCGCGACCGTCGCGGCCGATGTCGCGCCCGCCCTCTCGCGCGAGCGCGAAACGATGGTAGACATGGTCTGAACGCGCCCCGCCGATTCGGCGCGCGCCGTCTCGAGAGGTTCCCGTGGCGTCCATCCCCGGCAAGGCCTGCGGCTCCTGCGTCATGTGCTGCACCGCGCTTGAAATTCCCGAACTCGAAAAGCCGTTCGGGCCGCCATGTCCCAACTGCATCCTCTCGGGCGGCTGCAAGATCTACGAGAGCCGGCCGAAGGTGTGCCGCGACTTCGAATGCCTGTGGCTCACCAGCCGCGACCTGTCGCCCCACTTGCGGCCCGACAGGATCGGCACGATCCTGATGGAGGATGAGGACAGCGATCAGTATCGCGCGGTTTGCGCGCCCGAGCGCCCGCTCGCCTGGCGCCAGCCGAAGGTTTTTGCCCATCTCGTCGCGGTCGCCAAGACTGGACGCACTGTCGTCGCCAAGGCCGGACTGAGTTCGTGGCGCGTCTACGCCTCCGGCGAAACCAGTCCGACCGCATGACCGCCCCGCCGGCCGGCGCCTGCTTTTCGTACTAGACGCCCATGTTTTGGGCTTTCGGCTCGATGGCCGGATCCGTGCGCGAAAAATCGACGCTTTCGACGGCCCGATGGCCATGACTTGGGCATGGCGTGGGCGTATGCGAGATGCTAAGGACCGCGAAAGTGGGGCTGGGATCCATGCGCCGACGGCGGCGGAGGCGGGCGACGACGGGTCCGGGCGACTGCGCCCGCGGTGTTTGAAGAAGCAGGATCGGGAGCGGCGCGGCGCTTTCCCGCAATCGGGCTCGGCGGTTTTTCTCGTTAGCGCGAAGAGATCGGGACACATGAAAAAGATCGAGGCGATCATCAAGCCGTTCAAGCTCGATGAGGTCAAGGAAGCGCTCCAGGAAGCGGGAATCCAGGGAATAACCGTGACGGAGGCGAAGGGCTTCGGGCGCCAGAAGGGCCATACCGAACTCTATCGCGGCGCGGAATACGTCGTCGACTTCCTGCCGAAGGTGAAAATCGAAGTGGTCGTCGCCGACGAGGCGCTGGCCGGAGCCGTCGAGGCGATTCGCAAGGCCGCGCAGACCGGCCGCATCGGCGACGGCAAGATCTTCGTGTCGCACGTCGAAGAAGCGATCCGCATCCGCACCGGCGAGACCGGCGCGGACGCGGTCTGATTCTGGACAGACGCCAGATTTCCCGGCGCTCCCGGCGTCCCGCCGGCAGCGCCATCATCAGCGAGAGGGGCCATCATGAAGACCGCCAAGGACGTCCTGAAGGCGATCAAGGACAATGACGTCAAATATGTCGATTTGCGGTTCACGGACCCGCGCGGCAAGTGGCAGCACGTCACCTTCGATCAATCGCTGGTCGACGAAGACGCCTTCGCCGACGGCCTGATGTTCGACGGCTCGTCGATCGCCGGCTGGAAGGCGATCAACGAATCCGACATGACGCTGATGCCCGATCCGACTTCGGCCTGCATGGACCCTTTCTTCGCCGCCTCGACGATGGTGATCAATTGCGACATCCTCGATCCGGCGAGCGGTCAGCCCTATGGCCGCGATCCGCGCGGCATCGCCAAGAAGGCGGAGATCTACCTCAAGTCGACCGGCATCGGCGACGCCGTGTTCTTCGGCCCGGAGGCCGAGTTCTTCGTGTTCGACGACGTGCGGTTCAAGGCCGATCCTTACAACACGGGCTTCGTCATCGACTCCATCGAGCTTCCCGCCAATTCCGATACGCCCTATGAAGGGGGCAATCACGGCCACCGCATCCGCACCAAGGGCGGTTATTTCCCGGTCCCGCCGCAGGATTCGGCGCAGGACATGCGCGGCGAAATGCTCGCCGCAATGGCGTCGATGGGCGCCGTGGTGGAGAAGCATCACCACGAGGTGGCCTCCGCGCAGCACGAACTCGGCCTGAAGTTCGGCCCGTTGACGATCATGGCCGACCATATGCAGATATACAAATACTGCATCCAGCAGGTCGCGCAGAGCTACGGCAAGACGGCGACGTTCATGCCCAAGCCGATCTTCGGCGACAACGGATCGGGCATGCACGTTCACCAGTCGATCTGGAAGGCCGGCAAGCCGATCATGGCCGGCAACAAATACGCCGATCTCAGTCAGGAATGCCTCTATTACATCGGCGGCATCATCAAGCACGCCAAGGCGCTGAACGGCTTCACCAACCCGTCGACCAATTCCTACAAGCGGCTGGTGCCGGGCTTCGAGGCGCCGGTGCTGCTCGCCTATTCCGCGCGCAATCGCTCGGCCTCGTGCCGCATCCCGTGGACGTCCAACCCGAAGGCCAAGCGCGTCGAGGTCCGTTTCCCCGATCCGATGGCCAATCCCTACCTCGCCTTCGCGGCGATGCTGATGGCGGGGCTCGACGGCATCAAGAACAAGATCGATCCCGGTCCGGCGATGGACAAGGACCTCTACGATCTCCCGCCCAAGGAGCTCAAGAAGATCCCGACGGTTTGCGGTTCGTTGCGCGAGGCGCTGACCAATCTCGACAAGGACCGCGCCTTCCTCAAGGCCGGCGACGTGTTCAACGACGATTTCATCGACAGCTACATCGAGCTGAAGATGGCCGACGTCATCCGGTTCGAGATGACGCCGCATCCCGTCGAATTCGACATGTACTATTCCTATTGAGCGCAGGGCTGCCGGCGCAGCGGCGGGGCGGCCTTCGGGCCGCCCCTTTTCGTTCGTGGCGGGACAGGCGCGCGCCCCGCCGAGGACGCGCGCGGGCGGCGGCCCGTGTTTGGCCTGAACCGCTGGTCCCGCGGCGCCCCGACGCAGCCTGCGCCGTGTCGTCGCCGGCGAAGGGTCGGGGTCGGCGCCGCCGGTGGCGAACCAGGCACAGTGCGATCGACCGACCAACGGATCGGCTGCGCGACGCGCCAGGCCGGGTTCGGCCGCCAATCGCCGCGCCGCCGGGCGTTCAGCTTCGCGTCCCTCCGTTCGATCGCTCATCCCCTTGCCCTCTTGCCCCCTCGGCCCGCCTCTGGCGCCCGGACGACCCAAATCGGCGGCTGCGCCCCGCCTCGCCCGACAAATCCTTTCGTTGTGGATATAGTTGGAAATAGATTTCTCGCCCGATCGAGGCAAATCAGAGGGTTGCAGGCAAATTGAAGCCGGCCCGGGGGTCTGCGGCGCGCCGCCGT
>JBEKEI010000026.1:0-36644 GCA_050013915.1 Roseiarcus sp. | reverse complement strand
GGCCGCTGGCAGCGCCGGAGGGTGCTGCTCGGCCGCGTTCGGCCTGCGCCCCGACCCATGCGCTTTTCGCTTTTACAGAAATTTTGCTTGACTTCAGCCCTTCCCCGGCCCAAGATCACCAATGCGGTCGATGGCCGGTCGCAGCGAGGCGGAGGCAAGGAGATTCACGGCGGCGACCGATGCCGCCCAAGGCCGCCAAAATAGGGTGACTCCCAAGGCGCGGGCGCATCGGGGTCGAGGAATGCTTCCACTCGCTCGCAAACCATTGAAATACCACGGGGTCCCATCAAACCGGGAAATAAAGGATGGCTTTCAAAAAGACTTCGAAAAACTTCGAAAAACGTCCAAAGACTTCCAAAGACTTCCAAAGACTTCCAAAAATTTCCAAAAATTTCCGCCGCCCTCGGGACCCGGGCCGCGCGGGAGGAGGACGGGGAATCGTGGCGGCGAACCTTCGAGGGCGCTCATCCCAAGGCGAACTTCGTTCGTCCGCGGCCGGCCGCGCCCGCGGCCGACAGCCCGCTTCTATTTCGGATATTCTAAAAGACCCCTCTGTCAGAGGAGCCCGGATGAACGCGCCGACCCCGCCGGCCCGCAAGGCCCGGCTCGCCGTCGAGGAAAGCCCGACCCGGCGCGTCGCCGTCGTCGCCCGCCTGCTCGACGGCCGGTCCGGCGCCGCGCGCGCCGCGGCGGGCCGGCGCGGCTCACCCCTGCAGCAGCTCGCCGAACAGAATCCAGCTTTCGCCGTTGAAGCTGGCGAGCTGCATCTGGCGGATCGGCGAGAAATTGTCGGGCGCGGTGTTGATCTTCATGCCCGGAAGCAGCATCGGCAATTCGAGATCCTTGATGTTGGCCGCCTGCTTCATGATGTTCTCGCGCGAGAGGTCGCTCCCGCATTGCTGGAGCGTCTGGATCAGCGTCTGGGCGGCGCCGAAGGCATAGGCGGCGTTGGCGTCGATGAGGTCGGTCGGGGTCAGGTATTTGGTCGCGAACGCCGCCCATTGCTTGAAACCGGCGTCGTCCTTCCATCGCGCGTCGGTCGGGTCCTTGCCGTAATAGGCGGTGATGAGCCCCTTGGATTTCTCGAGCCCCGCCGGCTTCAGCACGGTGGCGACCGAGGGCGAGACATTGCTGAGATAGCGCGTCGCCTTCCAGCCGATGTCGTAGGACTTGCGGATCGCCTGGGCGGCGAACTTCGGCGTGGCGGCGATCAGGAAGGTGTCGGCGCCCGAATCCTGGAGGCTGACGACCTGCGAATCGATGGTCGGCTCGGAGACTTCGTAGGAGGCTTCCTTCACGATCATGCCGGCATGATCGGGCCCGAGTCCGTCCTTCAGGCCGATGAGATAGTCCTTGCCGAAGCCGTCGTTCTGATAGAGCACGCCGATCTTGGCGCCGGGCGCGGTCTGGAGGATGGCCTGGCCGTAGATGCGCGCCTCCGTCTGGTAGTTCGGGTTGAACCCGATCGTCCAGGGGAAGTTCTTCGGGTCGTTCCACATGCTGGCGCCGGTGGCGACGAACAGCTGCGGCACCTTGTTCTCGTTGAGATAGGGCCGGATCGCCGCGTTCGACGGGGTGCCGAGGGTCTGGAACATGAACGCGACCTGTTCCTGTTCGACCAGACGGCGAGTCTGCTCGACCGTCCTGGGCGGGCTGTAGCCGTCGTCGAGGCTGATCAGGTTGAGCTTGCGGCCGTTCACGCCGCCCGATTCGTTGAGCATCTTGAAATAGGCCGCTTCGGTCTTGCCGATCACGCCATAGGCGGAGGCCGGGCCGCTGTACGGCATGGTCTGGCCGATCTTGATCTCGGCGTCGGTGACGCCGGGCGCGTTGGCGGCGCGGGCGGAGCGCAGGCCCGACGCCAGCGCGGCGGCAGATACGGCGCCCGCCTGCAAGAGAGTGCGACGCGAAATCATTTGGGGTCCTCCTGTTGCGACGCTGCGGCGCCGGCGTTTCCTCGATGGCGAATGTCGTTCCGGCTGGGCGCCGGTATCGGTTTCAATCTAGACTCGCTTGGGCCGGGAGAAAAGCCGGCGCAACAGCCGCGGCGCCGCGCCGACCGCGCCGGCGACGCCGGCCGGCATCAGATACATGAGGCCGATCAGCAGGATTCCGTATATCGCGCCCGGCAGCGCCTTGGCGCTCTGGCCGAACAGGTCGGAAAATTGGTCGGCGTAATTGGGCACGAATTCGATGAACAGGGCGCCGAACAGGACGCCGCGAAGCGAGGCGAGGCCGCCCACGACGATGCCGACGAGGAACGACAGGGAGACGAACAGGCCGAAACTGTCGGGCGAGACGAAGCCGACGACGATCGACCCGAGCGCGCCCGCCACGCCCGCATAGAGCGCGCTGACGCCGAAGCACATCGCCTTGTAGAAGGAAATGTTGACGCCCATCGTCTCGGCCGCGATCGGCTGGTCGCGGATCGCGACGATCGCGCGCCCGACCCGCCCGCGCACGAGATTGGCCGCCGCCCAGTACAGCGCGGCGGCGCAGATCAGGCACAGGAAATAGAGCCACTGATCCGGGCTCAGCGGCAGGCCGAACGGGGCGTGCGCCTTGGCGAGTTGCAACCCGCCCGAGCCGCCGGTCCAGGCGTCGAAACCCTTGTAATTGAGCAGCTGCGGCGTCGCGACGGCAAGCGCGAAGGTCGCGAGCGCGAGGTAGAGGCCGCCGAGCCGGAGCGCCGGCAGACCGAACAGGAAGCCGGCGCCGAAGCAGACCAGGCCGGCGACCGGCAGGGTCGCCCAATAGGGTGCGCCGAACCTGGTCATCAGGATCGCCGTCGCATAGCCGCCGATCGCGAAGAACGCGCCATGGCCGAGCGAGATCTGGCCATTGTAGCCGGTCAGCAGGTTGAGCCCGAGCAGCGCGATCGCATAGATCAGCACCTGCGAGAACTGGAAGAGATGATAGCCGCTGGCGACGAACGGCAGGCCGAGCGCGAGCGCCGCGAAAGCCGCGACGACGAGCCGTCGCCAGCGGCGGCCGCCGACGCCGGGCGCGGACTGCGCGGGCACGACGGCTGGATCGTGGCGCGCGATCGCCATCGGCTCAGACCCGGGTCACGAGCAGGCGGCCGAACAGACCCGAAGGCCTGACGACGAGCACGCCGACGATGATCAGCAGCGCGACCGAGAGCTTGATCTCGGGGCCGACGACATAGGCGCCGGCGATGTTCTCGAGCACCCCGACCATGAATCCGCCCGACGCCGCGCCCCAGGGATTGTCGATGCCGCCAAGGATCGCGCCGGCGAAGGCGTAGAGGAGAATCCCGCTCATCATGTTGGGGTCGAGATAGACGATCGGCGCCGCCATCATGCCGGCGATCGCGCCGATCGCGGCGGCGAGCCCCCAGCCGATCGCCAGCATCCAGCCGACCCGGATGCCGACCAGCCGGCTCGAGACCGGGTTTTGCGCGGCCGCGCGCATGGCGAGGCCGAGCGGCGTGAAGCGGAAGAACGCGTAGACCAGCGCGAGCACGGCGAAGGTGACGAGGATCGCGCCCGATTCGTGGGACGACATGAAGGTGTTGCCGAACCACGACCGGTCCGGGAACGGACTGTCGAAGCTCTTGATCTCATAGCCGAACAGCCAGCCCGCGCAGCTGTTGAAGATCAGCAGCAGGCCGATGAACACGATCACGACGCTGAGCGCCGGCGCGCCGGCGAAGGGGCGCACGATCAGCCGTTCGATCGCGACGCCGCCGAGGAAGGAGACGACGACCGTCAACCCGAACGCGGCCCAGTAGGGCGCGCCCGCGTCGATCATCGCCCAGGCGAGATAGGTCGAGAACATCGCCATCTCGCCCTGCGCGAAGTTCACCAGATGGGTCGCCTGGTAGATCATCACCAGCGCGAGCGCGAGGATCGCATAGACGCCGCCCATCGCGAGGCCGGAGAACAGCTGATGCAGCAGGGCCGACATGGCGGGCGGACTCCGTCAATAGCCGAGGTAGGAGCGGCGCACCGAATCGTCGGCGCGGATCGCCGCCGCCGGACCGCCGATCGCCACCCGCCCGGTCTCGATGAGGAAGGCGTGATCGGCGAGGTCGAGCGCGAGACTCGCGTTCTGCTCGACGATCAGCATGCTGACGCCGTCCTCGCGGTTGATCGCGCGCAGGATGCGGAAAATGTCCTTGACGATGATCGGCGCGAGGCCGAACGAGGGCTCGTCGAGCAGCAGCAGCCTGGGGCGGAGCATCAGCGCGCGCGAGATCGCGAGCATCTGCTGCTCGCCGCCCGACAGGGTGCCCGCCTGCTGTGCGCGGCGCTCCTTCAGGCGCGGGAAATAGGCGTAGACGCGCGCGAAATCCGCGCGCACCCCGTCGCGGTCGGTGCGCGTATAGGCGCCGAGCCGCAGGTTCTCCTCGACGGTGAGGTCGACGAAAGTGCCGCGGCCGTCGGGCACGTGGGCGATGCCGAGCCGGACGATGTCCTCGGTCTGGCGCCCGGCGATCGACGCGCCGGCGAAATGGATCGCGCCCTCGGCGCGCACCATCGCGCACAGGGCGCGCAGGGTCGTCGTCTTGCCCGCGCCATTGGCGCCGAGCAGGGCGGTGATGCCGCCCGCCTCGACCGTGAGATCGAGCCCGTGCAGCGCCTCGACCGGTCCGTAGAAGGCCTTGAGGCCTTGGGTCTCGAGCAGCGCCGCCATCAGGCCGCGTCGCCGAGATAGGCGCGGATGACGTCCGCGTCGCGCTGCACGGCGCCGGGCGGCCCGTCGGCGATCTTGCGGCCGAAATTGAGCGCGACGACCTGGTCGGAGACGCGCATGACGAGGTTCATGTGATGCTCGACCAGCAGGACGGTGACGCCGCGGCGGTCGCGAATCCCGACGATCTCGCCGCGCAGCCGGTCGACCTCCTCGTGGTTGAGGCCGCCCGCGGGCTCGTCGAGCAGCAGCAGCTTGGGCGCGCTCGCCAGCGCGCGCGCCAGTTCGACGCGCTTCTGGGCGCCGAACGGCAGCGCGCCCGCCGGGGCGGCGGCCACCGGCGCCAGCCCGAATTCCTCGACCAGCGCCATCGCGCCCTCGCGCAGCCGCCGCTCCTCGCGCGCGGCGAGCGGCAGCGCGAGCGCATCGACGAGAAAGCCGCCGCGCGCGCCGCCATGAGCGCCGATCATGACGTTCTCCAGCACGGTCATGGTGCGGAACAGCGCCAGATTCTGGAAGGTTCGCGCGATGCCGATGCGCGCGATGCGATGCCGGCTCTCGCGCAGCAGCGGGCGGCCGTCGAAGCGGATCGCGCCCTGCTGCGGCGCGTAGAGACGCGACAGGCAGTTGAACAGCGTGGTCTTGCCGGCGCCATTGGGCCCGATCAGCCCGCAGATCTGGCCGCGCGCGACGTCGAACGAAATGCCGTCGAGCGCCACGATGCCGCCGAAGCGCACGCAGACGTCTTCGACGCACAGCAACGGAGCGGAGGCCGCGGGTGCTGGGCTCATGCGCCCGGGCCGGCCGGACCCGTGGCGGGGCGGCGCGCAAACCTTCCCCGACGGCGCAAGAGCCGCATGCCAGTCCTCCCGTCCCGTCGATCTTCGCTTCTCGCCCCATGATGCCCGGGAATCGGCCGCCGGACAAGGGCGCGCCGCCGCGCCATTGTCCGCCCGGCCCGCGTGGGTCTATGCTGCCGGCGGTCCCTCTGCCCCGGATCGCCCCATGCCCGCGGCCCACAATTTTCTCAACAAGCTCGTCGGCTCTTTCGCCACGCCCGCGGCGGAAAATCCGACGGTGGCGATGATCGAGGCCGCGTTCGTCCATCACGGCGTCGACGCGCGCTACATCAATTGCGAGGTCGCGCCCGCCGATCTCGGCGACGCGGTGCGCGGGGCCAAGGCGATGGGTTGGCTCGGCTTCAACTGCTCGATCCCGCACAAGGTCGCGGTGATCCGCCATCTCGACGCGCTAGGCGAATCCGCAGCGACAATCGGCGCGGTCAATTGCGTGGTGAAGCGCGACGGCCGGCTGATCGGCGAGAACACCGACGGTAAGGGCTTCGTCGAATCGCTGCGCACGCTGGTCGATCCCGCCGGCAAGACGCTCGTGCTGTTCGGCGCCGGCGGCGCCGCGCGCGCGATCGCGGTGGAATCGGCGCTCGCCGGCGCCCGAGCGATCACGATCGTCAACCGCGATCGCGCGCGCGGCGCCGAACTCGTCGCGCTGATCAACGACAGGACGCCCGCGCGCGCCGAACTCGTCGTCTGGGATCGGCCCTATCGCGCGCCCGAGACCGTCGACATCCTCGTCAACGCGACCTCGATCGGCCTCTATCCCGACATCGGAGGCCGGCTCGCGCTCGAAATGGCGAGCCTGCGCCCCGCGATGATCGTCGCCGACGTCATCCCCAACCCGCCCCGCACCCTGCTGATCCGTGAGGCGCAGGCGTCGGGCTGCCGCACGCTCGACGGGCTCGGCATGCTGGTCAACCAGGGCGTGATCTCGATCCGGCACTGGACGGGCGTCGACGTGGCGGCGACGGTGATGCGGCGTAAGGTGGAAGAGCTGTTCGGGGCGTGAGGGGACGGGCGCCGCCGCCGTCCCGAACTGGGGCCGGATGGGCGTGCCGGACGAGCGCCGGCGGTTCAGCGCCGAGCCCTCGTCACATCGGCGGGATCACGCCGTCCTTGCCGAACAGGACCGCGCCGGCGTGCACCGCGCCGTCCGCCCCGCGCACGCCGGGCACGAACACGGCTTGGCCGGGATGAATGTCCGCGGCGGTCGCCGGGACGAGCGCGACGACGGGGACGTTGGCGGGAATGTCGATCTTCTTCTCGCCGCCCTTGTAGGTCACCGTCACGGTCTGGCCGTCGACGCCCTTGACCGCGTTTGAGACCGTTGCGTTGGTCATCATGTTGGCGCCCGGCAGATCCCAGGGATAATGACCCTCGGCGGTCCCCTTCATGCCGTCGGGGAATACGACCACCTCCACCGATCGCAACGTCGAATCGGGCTGCGTCGCCGTCGCGGCGCCAATGAACACGCCCGGTTTGATATCGGCCATCGACGCCTTGACGACCGCGATCGCGCCGAACTTGTCCGCGAGTATGACCCCGACATCAGCGCCGTCCCTGGCGTGGACGACCAGCCTGGATCCATCGAGGCTCACGATCGTGCCCCGCACGCGCGCCGGCTCGCCATCTGCGCGAGCGGGCGCGCTCGTCATCGCGACCGGAACCAGCGCCGCGGCGAGCGCGCAGGCAAGCGGCCCGAACCCATATTTCGGCCGTATCATTTCTTCCTCCCCAGTTTGCCAACGCCCGGCGCGCAGTCGGATGGCCGGGCCAATCTCCGCCACCGGCCTGGCCCCCGCGCTCCGCACGAGCCGGCTCGGGGTTGCATCCCGGCTCGCCGTGAACGGGCGGGGGACTGGGACGCGGCGAAGTCCGGTCGGCGCTCCCCGCGCGGGCGGCGGAACATTGGCCAGTCTGCCTCTGCCGGGCCGATCCGGCAAGCCCATGCTCATGCCGCGGCTACCCGCCGATCGCCGCGATCGTCTCCTCCACCGAAGCGCCGGGCACGCGGAACGGACCGTCGAAGGGCTGATTCAGTTCGAGGATCAGGAAGATGGCGCTGGCGACCGCGAAGGCGCCGAGCGCGAGCACCGCGATGCTGGTCGCGTTGAACCTCGAGAGCACGCCGAAGCCGCAGAACAGCAGCATCGCCCAGGACACCACGATGACCAGCAGCGGCCAGGAGACCGAGCTCGCAAGCTGCAGCGACATCAGGAGCCGCGTCTGCTCGATAATGCCGGCGTTGATCGCGATCGTCGAGATCAGTTGCGTCTGGGCGGGCGTATGCGGCGTCAGCGCGGAAATGCCGATGTTGAGCTCCTTGAGGGCGGGAAGGTAGGACGCGACCTCGAGCAGCTTGGGATTGTTGCCGCCGCCCCAGATCGCGTGATAGGCGCTCGTGACCGCGTCCTTCAGACCCTCGCGCAGCGGCTGCGCCTCCGGCCCGTATTGCGCGAGCGCCATGTCGAGCTGGATCGCGCGCGCGCCGAGGGTCTCGACATTGGCCTTCTGCACGGCGAAGAAGCCGTAGGCCGAGCCGACCAGCGTCCCGAGCACCAGGGCCAGCAGCAGGGTGACGAGGCCCATGATCGCGCCGATCATGTCGCGCGAACCCGAGGTCATGTGCTGCTCCGGCAGTCGCTTCTGCAGAAACATGCCGAAGGTTCCCAGACCGAAGGTCAGGACGCCGACGGCGATCGAAATCCACATGGTCGTCACTGGCGCCCCCGATGATCGGCCGGCCCGCGCGGCGTCGGCGCAGGTTCGGCCCGATTGCAATGACAGGAGCCCCAGCCCCTGCGACGCTGTATCGCTTGTTCCGCGAGGGGGCGCAACGGCGAGGCCGGGCCGGAACGCGGGGCGTCGGGCTCGAAGCAGCGGCGGTCGATCCGGCGGTCGCAGGTCGGACCGGGTCGCGCGCCCGTCAGACGCCGTAGCTCCAGGCGAGGCAGGCGAGGAACCCGGCGACGCCGCAGCAGGCGTGCGCCGCCAGCACGAGATTCGCGGTCGGCTTCGACCGCTGGGCGTGGAGCGGCCCGACGAGCCCGGAAAACGCCGCGAGGGCGAGGAACCCGGCCGAGACGTTGCCGAACGATCCGGCGGGCGCGCCCTCGCCGTCCGACGCGTCCTTGAGCAAGTACACCAGCGCCATCAGACTGCCGAGGCCGAGAAGCAGATGAAGCCCGATCACGACCGACTTGCGGTCGCGGCGGAGGAAATTGACGAGATTGTAGAGGCCAAGCGTGACCGCCGCCGACAAGAGCAGGATAACCGGAACCGCCGTCATCGTCACACCGTGAACCGCGTTGGCGCGAGATGTCGCGCCGGGCGAGTATGTGGCCGAACCGCGGCGATGGCAATGAGAGCAGCGGGGGGCGCGCGCCGGTCGTGGATTCCACCGGCCTCGGCGCCGCGCCCGCTCCCGCGAACATTCGGGAAAGCCGCGTTTTCGGCTTGCCAGACCATGCGTTCTGTCGCAAGTTTGGCAAGGCTGCTCGGGAGCCTTTCGCGCTCTCGCGAGTTCAGGCCGCGCCTACGCTGGCGGCCCAACCATTGGGGGACGGAAAAATGAGTACGTTGATCGCCCGGCTCTACGATTCGCCAGCGGACGCCCTCGGCGCGGTCACCGAGCTCAAGAGCGCAGGCTACGTCGATGGCGAGGTCAACCTGATCGCGCCGGCGCCCGTCGCGGGCCACGCGAATGACAACGTCGCCGCCTCGATCGAGAAAGCGGGCGTGCCGCCGGGCGACGCCGAAGCCTTCGCCGCCGCGGTCGCGCAGGGCAAGGCGCTGGTGACGGTCCGCGCCGCGCTGGGAGCCGCCGTCGGGGCCATCGAAATTCTCGACGCGCACGGCCCGGCCAATGCGACTTCGCGGCAGTCTGAATATTATTCCACCTCCGTCGCCAGCCCCAACCCCTTGTCCGACGCGCTCGGCTGGAGCCTGCTGTCGGACGATCCAGCGCCGTTCTCCAGCTTCTTCGGGATTCCCGCCCTTTCGAAGAGCGCGGCGCCGCTTTCGCCGTTCCTCGGCCTTCCCCTGCTCGCCCGCTCCTCGTCGAACAGGACCCGCTCGAATTATTCGGCGCCGTTCTCGGCCTTCTTCGGCCTTCCCCTGCTCGTCCATCAATCGACGACCGCAGTCGGGCGGACGAGGCTGATCGACGATGGCGCGCCGTTCTCTCATTGGCTGGGGCTGCCGTTGTTGACGAAGGGAGACACCGGGCGCGGCTAGTCGAGCGCTTCCAGGAGACTGGCGCAACCGGCGAAATGCCTTCCGGCTTGTCCGACAAACGCGAAGCGTTTGCCGCGGGAGGGACAGGGGACGGGGGCCGGGAGCCCAAGGCGCGGCAGTCTGCTCCGCCCGCCCGAGCGGTCGCGAGCGGGCAGCGGCGCGACATGCTGCAAGCGCTTCGATTCCGCCCACGATGACCACGAGAGACTGCGCGGAGCGCAGCGGGCCGCTCTGGTCGGCGACGATCGCCGGGAAGAACCGCGATCGGCCTTTGTTCCCAAGGCCGATGCGCCGACGGCGCGGCGCCGGCCGCCCTTGCAGCGCGCCCCTCGACCGCCTCGCCGGTGCGCTTCGACGGCGGACGCCGCGGGGGGAGTTCTCGCGCCTCAGGGGTCGCAGACCAGCGCCGGGAGCGGCTCGCTCCACGGCTCGACCCCGGATCGATGGCTACGCACGGGCTCACGGACGTCGGTCGAGAGGAGCGCGGGGTCGGAGCTGTCGACCGCGCCCACACCCGGCGCGGGCATCGCCTTGACGCCCCACCGCCACAGCGCGTTCGTCTGCAGCGGCGCCACCAGGAACCAATGCTCGGCGATCGCCAGCGCCATGAGGGTCGCCAGCATCGTGAACCCCGCTGCCTCGAACGGCGTCGCGTCCGCCGCGGCGGCCTTCTGCGCGAGCAGGACGGTCAGAACGGTCGACAGCGACACGGACACCGGGAACAGCAGGTTCATCGGCTTGCGGGTCATGTAGCTGAGGAGATAGCGTAGATGCGGCGGCAGAAGCTCTTCCCCAAGATTGGGGACGCCGAAGAAGACGTTGAGCTTCGCGCTCTGATGCATCCACCACAGCGCTACGAACGTCCAGAGGGCGATCTGGTTGGGCTGGCGCCAGGTCAGCGCGAGCATCGCGGCGGCCGTGACGACGACGGTCAGTTCATGGTACAGACTGGTGCGCACTGCCTCGACGAAGCGACGCCAGCCCACCCAGTCCGGCGCGCAGGCCGTCTTCCGCGGCCCGGTCACGTAGCCCATGTAGAAGCTGACGAGCTGCCAGCCCCAGGCGAGCAGCCCGCATGCGAAGGCGAGATAGGCGCCGGTCGCCGTCACGCTGCCTCCCGTCTCGACGAGGCCCCAGAGCGCCACCGCGAGCAGCGCTGTTGCGCCCGCCATGCTCCAGACGAAGGTGCGGCGGGGAAGCCCATCGAGATACAGGATCAGCGCGGTGCTCAACCACCAAAGGAGCAGGGTATAGGCGATCGGCAGTCCGTATCTGGCCATCGGGCGCCCTCCTGCTCACCAGACGGGCGCAAGACGGATTTCAGCGGGCAGCGCATTGGGTTTGCTCGGCAGGAGATAGAGTCTGGCGAAGGCGAGCGCCGCCGCCGCGGCGCACGCGGCCTGCCTGATCTTGCCGATCGGACCGCCGCGGGCCTGCGCGTCGGCGCTCGTCCGCGCGATCGCCAGCAGGCGATCGAGGCCGCGCCGGAAGCGCGGATCGTCCAGGTTCAGCGTCAGCGGGAAGACCTGCCGCGAAATGTCCGATGTGATGCGGAACACTTCGAAATCATAGTCCGAGGGATCGACGCCGATCGCCTGGTGGAACGCCGGCCGGCAATGGTCGCGCACATACATGGTGGCGAACACCGCGAGCACGAAGAACTTGATCCAATAGGTATTGATTCCGGAGGTCAGCCGCGGATTGGAGCGCATCAGCAGCGCGAAGGCCTCGCCGTGACGGAACTCGTCGTTGCACCATTTCTCGAACCATTTGAAGATCGGATGGAAGCGCCGGTCCGGGTGGCGCTCGAGCTGGCGATAGATGGTGATGTAGCGGGCGTAGCCGATCTTCTCCGAGAGGTAGGTCGCGTAGAAGATGAATTTCGGCCGGAAGAATGTGTATTTCTTCACCTTGGTGAGGAAGCCGAGGTCGACGCCGATCCCGAAGTCCTTCAGCGTGTCGTTGATGAAGCCCGCATGGCGCGCCTCGTCGCGGCTCATGAAGCCGAACAATTCGCGGATGTCGGGATTCTTGGCGCGCTTGCGCATCTCCGCGTAGAGGACGCAGCCGGAGAATTCGGCGGTGATCGAACTGACGAGAAAGTCGCGGAACTCCTTGTCGAGGTCTTTGGGCAGCTGCGAGAAATCGGCGTCGAACTCCTCGTTGCGCACGAAATGGCGCTTGTTCGGGTCGGCCCGCAGCTCCTCGATCAGCACGTCCCATTGCGCCCGCACCGCGCTGACGTCGGTCCGGTCGAGCTCCTCGAAATCCGTCGTATAGAAGCGCGGGTTGAGGAGCGTGTTCTCCTGGGCGGCGCGCGTCGCTTCGATCGACAGGCCGGGGCGCAAGGGGGCGTTCATAGTCTCCTCCTTTCCGAGAAGCTGACGTCGTAGAGTTCGGTGAGTTCGAAATTGCCCGAAAGGCGCGTCCAGATACGCTCGAGCAGTCCGGCGCGGATCACCGTCGCGGTGCGCCGCACCACAATTCGTTCGCCGTACGGCACGTCGGTCGGCGCGTCGTGGACGAGAACCTGATCGCCGGGCTCGATTTCGAAGTCGCCGTCGATCTCGACATGGGCGTGCAGGCTCTCGGGCGAATGCTCGATCTCGACCGTACAGGGCGCCTCGAACGTCCGCCGACGCAGGCGCCACGATCCGCTCATCGGATCTGGCCCCGCGCCGCGAACAATTGTGCGAACGCCTCGGCGTTGGTCGGCCCGAACGCCTCGAGGCTGACGCGCCGGCCGATCGTCAAATCCTCGAGCGACACCGTGCCGTCGCTCCAATGGGTCAGGGTGAATGGCGTTTCGGGGCCGATGCCGGAGCGCTTGCGCTCCTGGACGAGGCCGCGCACGGTCGCGCGGATAAACCCGCCGGCGCCTGGGGCGACGGTGTATATGATCCGGTCGTCGCTCGAGTCGCGCACGGCCACCGCGCCGTCTTCCCGGTCCTCGAAACGCAGGGCGAGGGATTCGACGACGTCGGCCTTGGGCATGTGCACGGCGCCGATGTCGCTGACCCGCCCGAGGCCGGTGGCGATCAGCGCGAAGACGACGAGCGACGCCGCCCCGGCGATGACGCCGCGCGGCAGATGGCTGCCTCGCGCGGCCCGTCCGTGGGTCATCAACTGGCTCATCGCGATCCTTTCGGAATGCTCACGCCGCCGCGACGGCGGCGTCGGAATAGGCGTTCGCGTCGGCCGTTGGCCGGTCACCCGCGGCGCGGGTCTCCTCGGCCGCCGCGACAAGGGCGCGGCTCAGCGTCTGCGCCACCGCGGCGGCGTCGCGAACCGACCTCAGCGCCGGCTCCGGCCGCGCCAGGCGGAACGGCCGGGCGTGCGGCCACAGGTGCAGGTAGGCGATGTGCGTCCCTCCCGCCAGCGCGAGCGGAATCTCGCCGGTGCCGTCGGGATAGGCATGCAAAGCCGCCGCGGCGATCGACGAGAACGGCAGGTTGAGGAAGATCGGCAGGGCGATGCCGATCTTCATGATGACGCGCCGCGAGGTCACGACATAGAGCGACGTGCGGCTCGCCAGATAGGCCAGCAGGAACAGCAGGCTCAGCGCGGCGGCGCCCGCCGCCAGAGTCTTGATCGCCGATAGGCCCGCCTCCGCCAGTCCGCCGGAAAATCCTGCGATCGTGAAATTGATCGCCGCCACGGCGCCGAAATAAGCCGCCACGTAATCGGCGCGGAACGCCCGACGCGCCAGGCTGATCCACTGCGGGCGGCCATGCCAGAGGATGCGCTCGCCGTGTGGGATGTCGGCCGGCAGCAGCAGTTCGAGATTGACGGCCTTCATAGCAACGGCTCCGCTCGTTCCGGGCTGGCGTAAAGCGTGCCGCCGCCATAATAGGCGACGATCTTTTCCTCTTCAAGCAGGGTGACCTGGTCGGGAGACTTCGTGGTCGGCGCATTGGCGAACTGGCTTCCCAGGATCGCCTCGACGACGACCTGCCGCGCCGAGCCCTTGACGTTCGCGAACGGCACGGGGAGCAGGACCCGGCGCGCCCCGGCGGTCGTCGAGACCTCGAAATAGCGCAGGAGCTGTTCGCTGCGGTCGACCCAGACGTCGGTGACGACGCCGCCGACCAAGCCGTCCGCGCCCACGACCTCCATGCCGATCGGATTGGGGCCCTCGCTCGCGACTGCGTAATTGGTGGCGACCCGGAGGGGGACGATGAGATCGCGTCCGTCGAAGGTCTTCTCGGAGACGTCGGCGCGCAGGGCGTAGGAGCCCGGCCCGACCGCGGCCAGCATGGGATCGCCGGTCGGCTCGAGCGGGGCCCCGGGCCACGGGGCGACCTTGACCGCGTTCAGCGTCCGGGCGTCGACGTCGAAGCGCGGCGCCTTCACTTTGACGCCGTGGCCGAGGCGGAAGATCTTCGGCTTGGGGATGAACAGGAAGCCGCGTTGCTTCTGGCGGCCCATCGCCTCGGATTCCAGCGGATAGCCTTCGCGTCGGTCTTCGCCGCGCAGATACCAGATGAGGCACGCAAAGAAGACGAAGAAGGCGTAGAGCACCACCTGCGCCACGTCGATATTGCTGGTTATGGCTCCGTGGATCATCGGACGACTCCAGGGTTGAGGCCGGGCGTTGCAGCGAGTTCGAACCCGGGCGGCTCCTGCCGGCGCTGCGCGCCGCCCGGGCGGACGAGCGGGCCGATGGCGACGAGAGTCGCGAACAGCAGCACGATTTCGGCGAGATAGACGAAGGAATAGCCGACCGCCGAACCTTCGAGGGCCTCGCCGAACGATCCCTGCGCGGCGAGCGCGTTGACGCAATCGCAGACGATGCCGCTGAACCCGATGGCGAGGCCGGCCGCGGTCGCCTGGGCGGCGCCCCAGGCGCCGAGCGCGAGCCCGCGGTCCTCGGGACGCGCATGGCTCATCGAAGCGGTCAGCGTGCCGTGGGCGAACAGGCCGCCGCCGAGGCCGATCAGCGCGACGCCGGCGCCGAACAGCAGCCCCGACGCCGCTGGCGCGGCGAATACGATCGCGGCGAACGCGACGACGCCGACCATAGCGCCGGTCGCGGCGACGCGATGCGCGTCCGCGCCGCGGGTCAGCCGGCGCGCGGCGATGACGAGGCCGATTCCGCCGCCGGTCGCGAGCATCGCGGTCAGCGCGGTCGTCGCCCCGACCGGCAGATGCAGCACTTTGCCGCCATAGGGCTCGAGCAGGATGTCCTGCATGCTGAAGCCGGCGGTGCCGAGCGCGGTCGCGATGAGCCGGCGGCGCGCGCGCCCCGCGTCCGCGAATGCGGTCCAGGCGCGCCGGAATTCCGCGCGGGGCGTCGCGTCCGGCTTCAGCGCGCTGCTGCGCGCCTCCTGCTTCCAGAGCGCGGCGCAGTTAAGCAGCATCGTCACCACGGCCGAACCCTGGACCACCTGGATGAGCCGGATTTCACTGAAATGGGCGAGCAGCGCGCCGAACGCCAGCGCGCTCACCGCCATGCCGAACAGCAGCATCGCGCACAGCAGCGCGACGACGCGCGGCCGGGCATGGGCCGGCGCCAGATCGGTCGCCAGGGCGAGGCCGACCGTCTGGACCGTGTGCAGGCCGGCCCCGACCAGCAGGAAGGCGAGCGCCGCCGCGATCTGGCCGACGACGATCGGCCCGGTCGTATCGCCCGACAGGATCAGCAGCGCGAACGGCATGATCGCCAAGCCGCCGAACTGCAGCATCGTGCCCAGCCAGATGAATGGCACCCGCCGCCAGCCGAGCACGGAGCGATGGGTGTCGGAGCGGAACCCGACCAGGGCGCGGAACGGCGCGAACAGCAGCGGCAGCGCGAGCATCGCGGCGACGATCCACGCGGGCACCGCGAGTTCGACGATCATCACCCGGTTCAGCGTGCCGATCAGCAGAACCGCGGCCATGCCGACGGTCACCTGGAACAGCGAGAGCCTCAGGAGCCGGCTCATCGGCAACTCGGCCGTCCCCGCGTCGGCGAACGGCAGGACGTTCGGGCCGAAGCTCATCAACCCCCTGACGATCGCCGCGCGCGCGCGCTCGGCCGCCGGACGGGACCGGGCTCGCGCGGGCAGATGGAGGCGGTGCGCGCGCGTCATCGCTGGGTGAGCTCCACGGCGTGGCTGAGATAGAAGCCGCTGGTGACGCGATGGGCGCGCGCCATCCGCCAGCCGTCGAGGTCGCGCTCGGCCCTCATCCGGCGCGCGAGTGCCTTCGGCGAGATCGGCTCGATCGCAGGCGCGCGGTCGCCGCGCGGGAACAGCCGGCCGACCGCGTGCATAACGGTCAGCGCCGGCGTGCGCGGCGCGATCGTGAAGGCGATCGAACGGCGCGTGCGCGCGGCGAGCGCGGCGAGCGCGCGCGCAATGTCGATCCCCTCGTAGTGGATCAGCGAATCCATCGCCACGACATGGTCGAAGCGGCCGAGCGCGGGATCGAGCATGTCGCCGACCCGGAAGGTCACCCGGCCCACGCCGAGGTCGCGCGGCGCGCGCTCCTGCGCGAGGCCGACGAGCGTCGGCGAAATGTCGATCGCGACGACTTCGGCGCCGCGGCGCGCCGCCTCGATCGCCAGCGCGCCGGTGCCGCAACCGGCGTCGAGCAGCCGCAGCCCGCCCATGTCGGCGGGCAGCCATGACAGCAGCGCGCCGCGCATCGCGTCGCGGCCCGCGCGCACAGTCGCCCGGATGCGCCCGACCGGCGCGTCCGAGGTCAGGCGTTTCCAGGCCTCGACCGCGGTGCGGTCAAAATAGGTCTCGAGTTCGCCGCGGCGGGCGTCGTACGTGGCGGCGCCCATCAGTCGAACCCCAGGAATTCGAACAATTCGCGGTCCTTCATCGGCTTGGCGTCGAGCGGCTCGAAGCCGTTCCAGAGCTGGTCGGCGAGGCGCAGATACTCGTTCTGCACCGCCTCGAGCTCCGCCGAGGGCTCCATCTCGAACAGGGTGGACTTCTTCAGCCGGCTGCGCCGGACGATGTCGAGATCGGGGAAATGCGCGACCCGCTTCAGGCCGACCGCCGCATTGTAGCGGTCGATCTCGTCGGTCTTGGCGCTGCGATTGGCGATGACGCCGCCGAGCCGCACGTTGTAGTTCTTCGACTTGGCGTGGATCGCGGCGACGATGCGGTTCATCGCGAAGATCGAGTCGAAGTCGTTGGCGGTGACGATCAGCGCGCGGTCGGCGTGCTGGAGCGGCGAGGCGAAGCCGCCGCATACGACATCGCCGAGCACGTCGAAGATCACTACGTCGGTGTCCTCGAGCAGGTGGTGCTCCTTGAGCAGCTTGACGGTCTGGCCGACGACATAGCCGCCGCAGCCGGTGCCGGCCGGCGGCCCGCCCGCCTCCACGCACATGACGCCATTGTAGCCGGTGGCGACGAAGTCCTCGACCCGCAGCTCCTCGGAGTGGAACTGCACCGCCTCCAGCGCGTCGATGACGGTCGGGGCGAGGCGCTTGGTCAGCGTGAAGGTCGAATCATGCTTCGGGTCGCAGCCGATCTGCAGCACGCGCTTGCCGAGTTTCGAGAAGGCGACCGACAGGTTCGACGAGGTCGTGCTCTTGCCGATCCCGCCCTTGCCGTAGACGGCGAAGACTTTCGCCGTCCCGATCTTGATGTCGGGATCGAGTTCGACCTGCACCGACCCTGGCGGCTGCCGGTTCCTGATCGGGATGTTCATGCTGCGATCTCCGTGGCGACGCCTTCCAGGCGGTCTTCGAGTTCATCCCCCGCGCGGCGCAGGGCTTCGAGGGTCGCCGCGTCGGGCGACCAGTAGTTGCGTTCGTGCGCTTCGATCAGCCGGTTGGCGATCTTGGCCGAGGCGGTCGGGTTCAGCGAGGCGAGCCGCTCGCGCATCTCGGCGTCGAGCACATAGGTCTGGGTCAGCCGCTGGTAGACCCAGGGCTCGACCTGGCCGGTGGTCGCCGACCAGCCCATCGTGTTGGTGACATGGGTCTCGATCTGGCGCACCCCCTCGTAGCCGTGCTTCAGCATGCCCTCGTACCATTTCGGGTTGAGCATGCGCGTGCGGGTCTCGAGCGCGACCTGCTCGTTGAGCGTGCGCACGACGCCCTCGCTGCGCGTCTGGTCGCCGATATAGACCGGCGCGACCGCGCCCTTGGCGCGCTTGACCGCTCGGCTGACTCCGCCGAGCGTGTCGAAGTAATTGTCGACCGTGGTGACGCCGAGCTCGACCGAGTCGAGATTCTGATAGGCGAGATCGACGCCGGCGAGAACGCTCTTCAGCAGCGCGGGCTGCTGGATCGGCTTGCCCGCGCGGCCATAGGCGAAGCCCTTGCGGCGCGTATAGGTCTCGGCGAGTTCGTCCTCGTCGTCCCACCGCCCGCTCTCGACGAGGTTGTTGACGTTCGACCCATAGGCGCCGTCGGCGTTGCCGAACACCCGCAGCGAAGCGGTCTCGATGTCGCCGCCGTGCGCCTCGACATAGGCGAGCGCGTGCTTGCGGACGAAATTGCGCTCGATCGGCTCGTCGGCGGAGGCGGCCAGGAACGAGGCTTCCGCGAGCAGCTTGATCTGCAGCGGCATCAGATCGCGGAAAATGCCCGACAGCGAGATCATCACGTCGATGCGCGGATTGATGAGGCGCTCCAGCGGAATCAACGCGGCGCCGGCGAGGCGCCCGTAGCTGTCGAAGCGCGGCTCGGCGCCGAGCAGCGCCAGCGCCTGGGCGATCGGCGCGCCTTCGGTCTTGAGATTGTCCGTGCCCCACAGGACGAGCGCGATCGTCTCCGGAAAGGCGTTGCCATCGCCGACGTAGCGGGCGAGCAGCCGGGCAGCCTGGCGTGCACCGTCCTGCACGGCGTAGGCGCTTGGAATCCGGAAGGGATCGAAGCCGTGGAGATTGCGGCCGGTCGGCAGCACGTCCGGCGTGCGCAACAGGTCGCCGCCGGGCGCCGGGGGCACGAAGCGGCCGTCGAGCGCGCGCAGAATGCCGGCGATCTCGGTGTCGCGAGATAGGCGTTCGGCCGAAACCGCGAGGTCGCGCAACGCGGCGCGGGTCGGCGCGTCGTGGCCGAGCGCATCGGCATCGCCGCCCTCGACGAGCGCGGCGATCGTCTCGCGTTCGATTCTCAGCCCCTGCTTGGCCTCGGCCATCGCGGCGAGCATGTCGATGCGCTCCTCGCGGGACAGCGGCTCGCCGACGATGTGGAGGCCGTGCGGGATCAGCGTATATTCGAGTTCGAGCACCGCCGCGCCGAGCTTGCCGATCGCGGCGTCCGCCTCGACGCCCCAGGCCGGCTCCGGCCCGGCGAGATCGAGCGCGGCGGCCTGGGTCTGGATGAGTTGGACGAGCTCCGCGCGTTCGATGTCCGCGTCGGGCGCCGACTGCCGCCAGCGGTTGAGCGAAGCCTTGAGATCGACGAGGCCGCGGTAGAGGCCGGCGTTGGCGACGGGCGGCGTCAGGTAGCTGACCAGCGTCGCCGCCGCGCGGCGCTTGGCGATCGCGCCCTCGGAAGGGTTGTTCGACGCGTAGAGATAGAAATTTGGGAGGTCGCCGATCAACCGGTCCGGCCAGCAGGCCTCCGAGAGGCCCGCCTGCTTGCCCGGCATGAATTCGAGCGCGCCATGCGTGCCGAAATGCAGCACCGCCTGGGCGCCGAAATCCTCGCGCAGCCAGCGGTAGAACGCCGAGAAGGCATGGGTCGGCGAAAAGCCCTTCTCGAAGAGAAGGCGCATCGGATCGCCCTCGTAGCCGAATGCCGGCTGGATGCCGACGAAGACATTGCCGAATCTCTCGCCGAGAACCTGAATCGCGGCGCCGTCGGACTGCTGCCGGCCGGGCGCCGGGCCCCATTGCGCCTCGATGTCGCGCAGCCAGCGCTCGCGCCGCACGTGGGTCTCCGCCGGGACTTTCGCGTGGACGTTGGCGAGCGCGCCATGGCGCGCCGCATTGCCTTCCACGATCGCCGCGCGCAGGGCGTCGACGCTGCTCGGCGGCTCGACGACGTAGCCGGCCTGCTTCATGCCGTGCAGGACGCGGTGCAGCGATTCGAACACCGAGAGATAGGCCGCGGTGCCGGTGTTGCCGGCGTTGGGCGGGAAATTGAACAGCACGATGCCGACCTTGCGCGCCGCCCGCTCGGAGCGGCGCAGAAGCGCGAGATTCTCGATGCGGGCGGCGAGTTTTTCCGCGCGCTCCGCGCAAACATGCATGTCCCGGGCGTTTTCCGAGCGGGGAAACACGCAGCGCCGCGCGCAGCCGCCGCACGACGAGCCGCCCTGCGCCCGCCCGCCGAAGATCGCCGGCCCGGTCGAGCCGTCGAGCTCGGGGATCGCGACCATGATCGTCGATTCCACCGGCAGGAGGCCGCGATCGGATTCCTGCCACTGCTCCATGGTCTGGAACTCGACGGGATGGGCGGCGACATAGGGCACGTCGAGCCGCGAGAGAATGTCGACCGCCGCCTTGGCGTCGTTGTAGGCGGGGCCGCCGACCAGCGAAAAGCCCATCAGCGACGCCATCGCGTCGATGACAGGGCGCCCGTCGCGCATGAAGAATTTCTCGATCGCGGGACGCGCGTCGAGGCCGGTGGCGAAGGCGGGGATGACCCGCAGGCCGCGCGCCTCGAGCGCCGCGATCATGCCGTCGTAATGGCCGGCGTTGTCGGCCAGGACGTAGGAACGCATGACGAGCAGGCCGACGGTCGCCTTGGCCCCGGCCGGGGCCGGCAATTTGTCGGCGCTCTCGGCGACCCGGCCGGCCATCCGCGGGTGATAGACGCCGACCTCGGGATAGTCGGCCGGCGGCGCCGGATTCAGCGTCCCGCGCAGCGCGCGGCGCGGGCCGTCGGCGTAGCGGTCGACGAGGAAGGCGACCATGTTGGCCACGTTCTCCTCGGAGCCGGCGAGCCAATATTGCAGCGTGAGAAAATAGGCGCGCACGTCCTGCGCCGTGCCGGGAATGAAGCGCAGCAGCTTGGGCAGCCGCCGCAGCATCGCCATCTGGCTCGCGCCGGCGGTCGCCGACCTGCCCTTGCCGCCGCGCAGGCGCTTGAGCAGCGCGAGCGGGCCGCTCGTCGGCGCCGCCATGTCGAAGCGGCCCATGCGGGTCAGCTTGGTCACTTCGCTCGCCGACATCGAGCACACCATCGCGTCGCAATGGTCGCGCCGCGCGGTGAGCGCGGGCAGCAGCGGTTGGAAATGATCCTCGAGGAACAGCATCGTGTTGATGATGATGTCGCCATCGGCGATGTCGGCGCGGCAACGCGCCAGCGCGTTGGGATCGGCGGCGAATTCGGAAGCGGCGTGCACGGCGAGCGAGAGGCCGGGGATCTGGCGCGCCAGAGTGGCGCGCGCGCGGTCGGCCGCGCTGGCGGCGTGCGTGTCCATCGTCACGATGACGACCCGCACGGGCGTGGCTTCAGCGCGCGAAATGGGCTTTGGCATCGTACAGCGTCTCGATGGTGATCGTCGCCACGCCGCGCTCGGTCGCGAAGCGTTCGGTGTTGCGGCGCGCCTTGCCGCGGACGAAAAACGGAATCTTGCCCAGCTCCTTTTCGGCGTCGGCCGCCCAGGCGAAGGCCTCCTTCGCGGCGGGGCGCGACGCGACGAATTCGTCCGGCCTCGACCGGGCCGGCGCGGCGGGCGCCGCGGCGCCGAGATGCGACGGCGCCGCGCCGTTCCTGAATTCGGAATCCTCCCGGAACATGCCGAGCAGGTGTTCCTCCAGGCCCATCATCAGGGGATGGACCCAGGAGTCGAAGATCACGTTGGCGCCCTCGAAGCCCATCTGGGGCGAGTAGCGCGCTGGAAAATCCTGGACATGGACGGGCGCCGAGATGACCGCGCAGGGCAGGCCGAGCCGCTTGGCGATGTGCCGCTCCATCTGGGTGCCGAGGACGAGTTCGGGCTGCAGCGCGGCGACCTGCCCCTCGACCTCGAGGTAGTCGTCGGTGATCAGCGCCTCGACGCCGTAGAGCTTGGCCGCCTCGCGAACCTCGCGGGCGAATTCGCGCGCATAGGTCCCCAGCCCGACGACCTTGAAGCCGAGTTCGTTCTGCGCGATCCGCGCGGCGGCGACCGCATGGGTCGCGTCGCCGAACACGAAGACGCGCTTGCCCGTCAGATAGGTCGAATCGACCGAGCGCGAGTACCAGGGCAGCCGCGACGATTGCTCGTCCAGAACCGCCGACGCGTCGACCCCGGCGAGCCGCGCGGCCTCGGCGATGAATTCGCGCGTGGCGCCGACGCCGATCGGCACGATCCGGGTGAACGGCTGGCCGTGGGTCTTCTCCAGCCATTGGGCCGCCGGCAGGGCGATCTCGGGATAGAGCACCACGTTGAAATCGGCTTCGCCGAGTCGACCCAGATCAGCCGGGGTCGCGCCGAGCGGCGCGACGACCCCGATCTCGACGCCGAGCCTGGCGAGCAGGCCGGCGATCTCGCGCGCGTCGTCGCGATGGCGGAAGCCCAGAGCGGTCGGGCCCAGGATGTTGCAGCGCGGCCGCGCGCCGGCGACCCGCTCGCGGCGCGGGCCGGCGAGCGTGCGCGCCAGCCGGTAGAACGTCTCCGCCGCGCCCCAGTTCTCCTTCTTCTGATAGGCCGGCAACTCCAGCGCAATCACCGGGATCGGCAGGGCGAGCGCGGCGGCGAGGCCGCCCGGATCGTCCTGGATCAGTTCGGCCGTGCACGAGGCGCCGACGATCATCGCCTGCGGCCGGAAGCGCTCGTAGGCCTCGCGCGTCGCCGACTTGAACAGTTCGGCGGTGTCGCCGCCGAGGTCGCGCGCCTGGAAGGTCGTGTAGGTGACCGGCGGGCGTGCGTCGCGCCGCTCGATCATCGTGAACAGGAGATCGGCGTAGGTGTCGCCCTGTGGCGCATGCAGGACGTAATGAAGGCCGCTCATCGCAGTGGCGACGCGCATGGCGCCGACATGGGGCGGCCCCTCGTAGGTCCAGACCGTGAGCTGCATCGCCTAGACCTCCAGCCTGGCGCGCCGCACGAGCGGGCGGGCGAAGAGTTCGGCGAGATCGCCCGCCTGCTCGTAGCCCTGGATCGGGGTGAACAGCAGTTCGATCGACCATTTGGTCGCCAGGCCCTCGGCTTCGAGCGGGTTGGCGAGCCCGAGACCGCAGACGGTGAGATCGGGCCGCGCGGCGCGGCAGCGGTCGAGCTGATTTTCGACGTGCTGGCCCTCGGTCACGCGAACGCCTTCCGGCAACAGCGCGAGTTCCGGCGCCAGATGCTGGCGATGCAGGTAGGGCGTGCCGATCTCGACGAGTTCGACGGCCAGTTCGCGCGCCAGGAAGCGCGCGAGCGGAATTTCCAGCTGCGAATCGGGAAACAGGAAGATGCGCTTGCCGCCGAGATCGGCGCGGTAGCGCGCGAGCGCCTGCTCCGCGCGCGCCCGGCCCGGGGCGGTCGCCGCCTCGAACCGGGCGGGCGCGATCCCGAAAGCGTCCGCCGCCGCGCGCAGCCACAGCGTCGTGCCTTCGGCGCCGAGCGGAAAATTCGCGCCGATGCGTCGGGCGCCGCGTTCCTCGAGCGCGCGCGCAGTGTCGCCCAGGAAGGGCTGCGCGAGCAGGAAGGAGGTGTTGGGGCCGACGGGGGGGAATTCGCTCGCGCGCCGCATCGGCAGGAACCGCACGGGCGCGATCCCCAGTTCGGCCAGCAGTCGCGCGAATTGATCCTCGACGACATCCGCGAGCGCGCCGACGACGAGAAGCGAATGCGGTGCGTCCGCCGGTTCGCCGGGCAGGCTCGGGACGAGGGCGGCGAGGCAGGCGTCCTCGCCCTGGGTGAAGGTCGTCTCGATCCCGCTGCCCGAATAGCTGAGGATTCGCACGCGCGGCGCGTGTTTGCCCGACTGCCGCGCCGCGGCGCGCTTCAGGTCGATCTTGATGACCTCGGAGGGGCAGGATCCCACGAGGAACAGCAGCTTGATCTCCGGGCGCCGCTCGAGCAGCCGGCCGACCACGCGGTCAAGTTCGTCGTCGATGTCGGCGATCCCCGCCAGATCGCGCTCGTCCAGGATCGCGGTGGCGAAGCGGGGCTCGGCGAAGATCATGACGCCGGCGGCCGACTGGATCAGATGGGCGCAGGTGCGCGAGCCGACCACGAGGAAGAACGCGTCCTGGATCTTGCGGTGCAGCCAGACGATCCCCGTCAGCCCGCAGAACACCTCGCGCTGGCCGCGTTCCTGGGCGATCGGCGCCGCGCAGCCGTCGACCGGCGTCGCGGCGCGCGCAGCGACGGGCGTGAGCGCGTTCATCGCGCGCCCTCCAGCTGCGGCCCCGCCCGCCCGACCGGCGAACCGGCCGATTGCAGCCTCGCCGCGCGCAGCTTCAGCACGAATTGCGTCGCGTTGATCACATAGGAGGCGTAGGCGGCGAGCGCGAGGATCATCAGGCCGGGCGCGCCGAGCCATCCGAACGCGAGCGCCGCCAGATAGGCGCTGTGCAGCGCCAGCACCAGCATGCTGAACACGTCCTCCCAGAAGAAGGCCGCGGCGAACAGGTAGCGCCCGAACACGACCTTCTCCCAGATCGCGCCGGTGACCATTATCGAATATAGCGTAAGGGTCTTGACGACGACCGAAAGAGTCGCGGCCGATTCGCCCTCGCCCGTGGCGAGGTAGCGCAGCACGAGCGCGAGGCTGACGAGGAACGCGAGGAACTGGACGGGGGCGAGAATTGCCTGGACAATGGTCCAGCCGGATCGGTCGCGCCGCTCGCGCTGCTCCGGGGTGTAGAGCGGCCTGGGCTGCGCTGGGGACTGCCGACGCTCGCTCATCCGCATGGTCCTCGAATCGCGTTTGCCGTTAGCCCCGGGCGGCGCATCGGCCTCGGGGACAGGCGGGAGTGTAAGTCCGTCGCGTTCCGACTGTCAATCTGGATTGACGTAATTTTTGTTTTACATATAGTGCGTCATGGGAGCGCAATTCGTGTCGGGCGAGTGGGCGTTGGGCCGGGCGGCGGGACGTTCCCGCGTCCGCCGCCGGGTTCGGGCTCAGCCGCGCCAGATCGGGGGCGTCGATGCAACAGGTCGGCTTTTTTCCTGAGTTTTTCACGCGTTCCGGCCACGGCGACAAATCGCGCGCCGGTTGCGAAGCCGAAGCCGTCGAACCGGACGTCTCCTGGCAGGCCGCCCTCGGCCGCATCATCGAGGCCGAGATCATCCCGCGGCTCATGCTGTCGCAGCGCGCGCCGCACGCCACGCCCGCCGTCGGCGAGGCGGGGCAGGGGGCCGATCCCATGGAATTCGCCCAGATCCTGGTCGGAGCGGATATGGCGCAGGCGCTGTCCTACATCGACCGCCTGCGACGACGCGGCGGTACGACGGACCTGACGGTGCTCGATTTTCTCGCGTCCACCGCGCGCTGCCTGGGGACCCTCTGGGAATCCGATCACTACGACTTCGTCGACGTGACGATCGGCCTGCGCCGGCTCCACAATCTGCTGGCGGAGTTCAGCCCTTCGCTGGAGACGACCGCGAACTCGGCGCAGTCGCGCCGCGCCATTCTGACGCCGGCGCCGGGCGAGACCCACATATTCGGCGTCGCCATGGTCGAGCGGTGCTTCCAGTCGGCGGGGTGGCGGGCGCTGTTCGCCGATTCGCCGGGCCACCTCGCCTCGCTGCGGGCGAACTGGGTCGACGTCATCGGCTATTCCCTGAGCTGCGACCGCTACCTCGACGATCTCGCCGCGGCGATCCCCCGTGCGCGCGCAGCCTCCAAGAATCCGTCGGTGATCGTGCTCGTCGGGGGAGCCGCGTTCGTCAGACGCCCCGAACTGGCCCTCCTCGTGGGCGCGGACGCGACCGCGCTCGACGCGAACGCCGCGGTCGAAACGGCACAGCGCTTGCTTCGCGGGGGAGCACTTGTGTAAAGCCATATTGACGAGACTGTCGTCAGCCACCTTGGTCAAATGGGAAAGACGCTCTTGTGATCGAGGCTTCAGACTCCGCGCCATCGCTGGCTCGATTCGTTGCGCCGGCCGATAGTCTCGCGTCGATCGACGCCGAGACCGCCGCCGCGTTGATCGTCACCTCGTCGGACGTCGCCCTGGTGGTGGATGGCGAGGGGATCGTGCGCGACGTGGCGTTCGGCAATGCGAGCCTCGGCAAGGAAGCCTACCGCGCCTGGATCGGGCGCGGATGGGCGGACACCGTGACGTCGGAAAGCCGCGTCAAGATCGAGGAATTGATTCGCGACGCCGCGGCGCGGACCGTGTCGCGCTGGCGGCAGGTCAACTACCCCGCCGAGCAGGGCCCGGACATTCCGGTCAGCTATTCCGTCATCCGCTACGGCGAGGATCGTCGGCTCGTCGCGGTCGGCCGGGACCTGCGCGCGATGTCGGCGCTGCAGCAGCGCCTCGCCGAGGCCCAGCAGGCGATGGAGCGGGAATATGCGAGGATCCGCGGCGCCGAAAAGCGCTATCGGCTGCTGTTTCAACTCGCCTCCGAGGCAGTGCTGATCGTCGACGCCTCGACCCAACGCGTCGTCGAGGCCAATCCCGCCGCCGGCGCGCTGATCGGCAAGGACGTCAAGAAGCTCGTCGGCCAGGGCTTCGCCGACCTCTTCGACGATTCCAGCCGGCAGGCCACGCAATCCTTCGTCGCGGCTCTGCGCGTGGCGCCGCGGGTCGACAACGTCCACGCGCAACTGCCGGGAGCCAAGGAGGCGGTTCTGCTGTCCGGCTCGCTGTTCCGTCAGGAGAACGCCGCCCATCTCCTGGTCCTGCTGACGCGCATGCGCGTCGGCGGCGCCCCGATTTCCGGGGAGAACGCCAACCTGCTGCGGATCGTCGAAAATCTCCCCGACGCGTTCGTCGTCACCGATCCCGATCGCCGGATCCTCACCGCCAATTCCGCCTTCGTCGATCTCGTGCAGGCGACGAACCCCGAGCAGGCGCGAGGAGAGTCGATCGATCGGTGGATCGGCCGGCCCGGGGTCGACCTCGATGTGTTGTTCGCGAACCTGCACACCCACGGCGTCGTCCGGCACTTCTCGACGATCGTGCGCGGCGAATACGGATCGACCGAAGACGTCGAGATCGCGGCGGTCGCCGTGCCCGCCGGCGATCCCCCGTGTTTCGGGTTCACGATCCGGAGCGCCGGCTGGCGCGGGAGCAGGGACAAGCTCGGCGGGCGCGAATTGCCGCGCACCGTCGAACAATTCGCCGATCTGGTCGGACGGGTGCCGCTCAAGAATCTGGTGCGCGAGACCACCGACCTCATCGAGCGTCTGTGCATCGAGGCGGCGCTCGAACTCACGCGCGACAATCGCGCGTCGGCCGCCGACATGCTCGGTCTGAGCCGGCAGGGCCTCTACGCCAAGCTCCGGCGCTACGGTCTTGGCGACCTCGACGGCGGCGAATCGGCCAATTGACGCGACCGTCGGCGCCCGCGCGGCGGCTCGATTTTCCGCCCGGCCGGTGCGCCGGCCGCCAACATGTGTAAATCTATCTTGACACAAAAAGGCGCCAAGCATAGCTTTCGTACCGATGAACAGGCCCGCGCCAGCAGCCGTCCTGGAACTGCTCAAGCCCATCACGTGGTTTGCGCCGATGTGGGCCTTTGCCTGCGGCGTGGTCTCGAGCGGACTCTCGCTGTCGGCGCGATGGGGCTTCGTCGTCGCCGGAGTCGCCCTCGCGGGCCCGCTGGTCTGCGCGACGAGTCAGGCGGTCAATGACTGGTACGACCGCCACGTCGACGCGATCAACGAGCCAAACCGGCCCATTCCGTCGGGCCGCATCCCCGGCCGCTGGGGTCTCTATATCGCGTGCCTGTGGACGCTGCTGTCGATCGTCGTCGCGGCGGCGCTGGGCCGTTGGGTTCTCTACGCCGCCATCGTCGGCCTGATCCTCGCCTGGGCCTATAGCGCACCGCCGATGCGGCTCAAGCAGAACGGCTGGTGGGGCAATTCCGCCGTCGCGCTCTGCTACGAGGGCCTGCCCTGGTTCACGGGCGCGGCCGTGATGGCGGCGAGCCTGCCGGACTGGCGGGTGATCGTTCTGGCGCTGCTCTACAGCTTCGGCGCCCATGGCATCATGACGCTCAACGATTTCAAGTCGGTCGAGGGCGACCAGCGCATGGGGGTGCTGTCGCTGCCCGTGCAGCTCGGGGTTCGCGGCGCGGTGCGGCTCGCCTGCGCCGTCATGGCCGCGCCGCAGGTCGTCGTCGTAGCGCTGCTGCTCGCCTGGTCGCACCCCTACTACGCCTGCGTCGTCGTCGGGCTGCTCGGCGGCCAGCTGATGCTGATGACGGACCTGCTGGAGAATCCGCGCAAGAACGCCGCCTGGTACAACGCCACCGGCACGACGCTCTACGTGCTCGGGATGCTGGTGAGCGCGTTTGCGATGCGCCCGGCCATGATGGGGCTTTCATGAGCCCGCAGCAGCCGCTCGGCTGGTCGGGCATCGTGCGGCTCGGCCTCGCGCAGACCGCGCTCGGCGCCGTCGTCGTCCTGATGACCTCGACCATCAATCGGGTGATGGCGGTGGAACTGGCGCTCCCGGCGGTGGTTCCCGGACTGCTGGTCGCGTTGCACTACGGCGTGCAGATCCTTCGGCCGGCCTGGGGCTACGGCGCCGACGGCGGCGGGCGCCGCACGCCCTGGATCATCGGCGGCATGGCGGCGCTCGCGCTCGGCGGCGCCGGCGCCGCGCTCGGAACCGTGGTCGCCGCGAGCAATCTGGTCGCCGGCCTGGCGCTCGCCACCGTCGCGTTCATCCTGGTCGGCGCCGGCGTCGGGGCCGCCGGCACCTCGGTGCTGACGCTGCTGGCCACGCGCGTCGCGCCGAACCGGCGCGCGGCGGCGGCGACCACGGTCTGGGTCATGATGATCTTCGGCTTCGTCGTCACCGCGCAGACCGCCGGCCATTTCCTCGATCCGTTCAGCTACGCCCGTCTGCTCGCGGTGACCATGAGCGTCGCCGCCATCGCCTTCGTCGCCGCCTCGCTCGCGGTCCTCGGACTCGAAGGGCGCCCGGAATCATCCGGCGCGGCCGTCCGCGGCGCCAACAAGGCGACCTTCCTCGAGGCTTTCGCCGAGGTCTGGGCGGAGCCGGCCGCGCGGCGATTCGCAATCTTCATCTTCGTCTCGATGCTGGCCTATGGCGTCCAGGAACTCCTGATCGAGCCGTTCGCCGCCAAGGTGTTCGCCATGGCGCCCGGGGCGACGACCCAGCTGGCCGGCGTGCAGCACGGCGGCGTGCTCGTCGGCATGATCGGAGTCGGCCTCGTGGCCTCGCTGATCGGCGGCCCCCGCTTGGGCTCGCTGAGGCTGTGGACGATCGGCGGCTGTCTCGGCTCGGCCGCCTCGCTCGCCGCCATCGCCGCCAGCCCGCTCGGGGGCGCCGGCTATCCTCTGCGCGCGGCGATCTTCGCGCTCGGCCTGTCCAACGGCGTCTTCGCCGTCGCCGCGATCGGGTCGATGATGGGGTTGGCGGGTTCCGGCGCCGGCGCTCGCGAGGGCACGCGGATGGGCCTCTGGGGCGCCGCGCAGGCGATCGCCTTCGGACTGGGCGATTTCCTCGGGCCGGTCGCGGTCGATATCGTGGGTCATGCCGGACAATCGGCCGTGACCGCCTATCCGGTCGTGTTCGTCGCCGAGGCGCTGCTGTTCCTCGTCGCGGCGGTGCTGGCCCATCGGGTTTCCACAGGCGCGGGGACGACCGCGCGCGGTTTGATCGTCGCGGCGACCGAACAACCGGTCGGCGCCGGATTGTGAACGGGATCTCGGGGAGGGCGCCTCATGGCCTCGGAACAACCATTCGACGTGGTGGTCGTCGGCGGCGGCCCGTGCGGCGCCACCGCCGCCGATGATCTCGCCCGGCGCGGCCGCAAGGTCGCGCTTCTCGACCGCGGCGGGCGCATCAAGCCCTGCGGCGGGGCGATCCCGCCGCGCCTGATGCGCGACTTCGCGATACCCGACCATCTGCTGCGAACGCGCGTGAATTCGGCGCGCATGATTTCACCCCGCGGTCAGGCCGTCGACATGCCGATCAACGGCGGCTATGTCGGGATGGTCGATCGCGAGGATTTCGACGAATGGCTGCGCGAGCGCGCCGCCGAATCGGGCGCGACGCGCGTGACCGGTCAATATCAGAGGATCAGCCGCGAGGCCGACGGGATCGCGGTGGTCCATTACGCGCCGAAAGACAGGACGGCGCCCGAAGCGTCGTTGCGCGCGCGCCTCGTCATCGGCGCCGACGGCGCCCTGTCGGCCGTCGGCCGGCAGGAAGTGCCGGGCGCGGACAAGACCCGATTCGTGTTCGCCTATCACGAGATCGTCGAGGCCCCGAAGACCGGCGTCGATGCGCGGCGCTGCGAAATCCACTATCGCGGGACTCTGTCGCCCGATTTCTACGCCTGGATCTTTCCGCACGGCGATACGATGAGCGTCGGGACCGGCAGCGCCAAGAAGGGCTTCTCGCTGAAGACCTCGGTGCGCGACCTGCGGATGCTGACCGGCCTCGGCGACGCCGGCACGGTGCGCCGCGAAGGCGCGCCGATTCCGCTGAAGCCGCTGCGCCGCTGGGACAACGGCCGCGACGTCCTGCTGGCGGGCGACGCGGCCGGCGTCGTCGCGCCCGCCTCTGGCGAGGGCATCTATTACGCGATGCTCGGCGGCCGGCTCTCCGCGGACGCCGCCGACGATTGTCTCGCCTCCGGCGACGCGCGCAAACTGGCCAGCGCCCGCAAGCGATTCATGAGGGCGCACGGCCGGGTGTTCTGGATCCTCGGCATCATGCAGTATTTCTGGTACTCCAGCGACAAGCGCCGCGAAGCCTTCGTCAAGATATGCCGGGATCCCGACGTGCAGCGGCTGACCTGGGAAGCCTACATGAACAAGGAGCTCGTGCGCGCCGATCCGATGGCGCACGTGCGCATCTTCTTCAAGGACCTCGCTCATCTCTTCAGGCTGGCTTCGCCCTGACCGGCGGAGGCGTGCGGGCGGCCCCTCGCGCGCGGGGTTCGAGGTCGCTGATTTTCCGAACGGGGGCGGGGCGATGGCGGACTTCTTCCTCGGCGGGCGCGTCATCGACGCGATCATCGGGCTGGCGGCGCTCGAGGCGATCGCCGTCTGCGGCTGGCGGGCGGTGACCGGCCGCGGCCCCGAGCCGCTGACGCTCGCCGTCAACATTCTGGCGGGGGCCTTTCTGCTGCTGGCGCTGCGCTTCGCGCTCGGCGGCGACGCCGGGCCGCGGATCGCGCTCTGCCTCGTGGGCGCGCTCGTCGCCCATCTCGCCGATCTGCGCGCGCGCTGGGAGGGCGCCCGGCCCGAGGCGCGCCGCGCGCCGCAGCCGCAGGCCATGAAGGCGACGATTTCGCTTCGCGTCGCCAAATCCGGCGCGCGCGCCGCGCCGCCTTTGCGCGAGGACGAGCCGCCGGGCGCTTGATCGTCGCCTCCGGCCGGCAGCCTGGTCCGCGCGCGCGCCGCGGCTAGCCGACGACGGGAAACGCCACCGCGATCGCCCAGGCGAGGCCGGCCGCATTGCCGAGCGCCGCCGCGCGCGGATCGCCGGTGCGCGCATAGACCCAGCGGCTGACGAGCCCGTAGACGAGGAAGAAAACGAAGATCGCGGGCACGATGATGACGAGAAAGAACAGCCGGTAGCGGTTGAGGGCGACGGCGCCGACGAGCGAGAGCAGAAAGCAGATTTTCGTGAAGGCGTAGCCGCCGCGCGCCGCCGCCGGGCCGCGCGTCAGCCATTCGTCGGCGAGGAAATAGAGCGCCGTGCCGCAGAACATCGCCGGGATCAGCGGCCAGCGCAACGCGTTCGGCATGAACGAGGCGACATAGGCGTCGAGCGGCAGGCCGAGCCCGAGGACGTAATAGGTCGCCAGCGCCCCGGCGGCGATCCCCAGCCGCGCCAGGGACGCGGCCGGCGGCGCCCAGCCGTCCGGCGCGCCGCGTCCGGTCAGCCACAGGCCGGCGGCGGTGAGCAGCCCGTAGAGCGCGAAATGCGCGGCCAGATAGTCGCCGAGCAGAATCGGCAGGAAGTCGGTCGGCGCCTTCCACAACAGCAGCGGCGTCAGGATCGCCGGCGCGGCCGCGAGCGGCGCCAGCCGTCGCCAGCCGAGATTGGCGCCCAGCGGCCGCGCGGCGACGATCGGCAGCAGGCGCGAGGCCGGCCAGGCGATGGCGACGAGCCCGGCGAACAGCAGCGCCAGCCATTTACCGCGCCGGTCGACGAAGCCCGACCCGCGCATTCCGAACGTTTGGTTCATCCACGACAGCGTCTCGTCGAGCGCGTCGCGACTGTAGAGCACCCCGATGTGCTCGGCGCCGCGCGCCAGCGCGAAACGCCGTCCGGTTCCCTTCGCCAGATCGCCATAGGTGACCGACGCGCGCGCCGGCCCGCCGGCGGCGGCGGCGATGATGCGCAAGCCCGCGTCGGTCAGCATCGAGGTCTCCCACGCGCCGTCGATCACGATCAGGTTCGGCGGGTTGGTCGGCGTCACGTCGCGGCCGAACAGCGACAGCGCGGCGGTCGCCGCGACGCCCGGATTTTCCATGGCGAATTGCACGACGAGGTCGGAGGCCATGGAATGCCCGACCAGGGCGAGGCGCCCGTCGACGCCCGGCAGCGCTCGCGCGTAGGCGACGATCGCGCCGATCTCGGCGAGCAAGGTCTGCGTGCTCTCCTGCATGTCGACGATGCCGCCCGCCAGCGGTTCCGGATTGCGGCCATGGCCGGCGAAGTCGAAGGTCACCGCGACATAGCCGTTCCTGGCGAGCGTCACGGCGATCGGTTGCATGAATTGCTGCGACCCGGCGAAGCCATGCGCGATGACGACGGCCGGTCCCGGCGCGGCGGAGGCCGAGCGGAAAATCGTCACCGGGATCGAACCCACGCGCGCCGTCGTCACGATCAACCCGTCGTACGCGCCGGCGAGCTTCCAGGAGCTCGACAGTAGAAGCAGGATCGCGCCGAGCGCGACGAGGACCGCCGTCTTGTTCATCGGCGGGCTTGCCGCCTCGCCGGGCATCGACGATCCACCATGCCGATCACGCCTTTTTCCATGCGTCCGCCGCGACTGCGGCGCCCGGCATCCGTGGGCAAGTTGACAACTCTGCCGCGCGTATCACAATTTCGTCAATCTGGCTTTACTCGGGCTTGGTAATCAGCTTCAATCTTCAGAGGGCGGGTTGATTTTCTGCTCCAAGCCGGAAAGGCGCGCGCGGCATCGATCAGACCTCGGGGGAGGGCGAGATGGAGCGGGAGACCAGTTGCGAAGACGAGGGGTCGCAATTTCCGGGGACGAGCAAGAATTCCGGCGCATTTCGCAGGCATATCGCGCCGGAAGTTTTGCTACGTTCCGACACCCACGAACGCAGGGCGCGGCTGGCCAGCGTGGTCGCCAGCGAGATCGTCCCCAGACTGCTGTTCATCCATCATAAGACGCCGGGCGCGGGCGTCGCGATCGGGCCGCCGGGGCCGGACGAAGTCGCCGAGTTCGGTTCGCTGGTCATGGGCCCGGACATAGCGGCGGCCTCGGTCTATTTCGAGAGCATGCGGGCCAAGGGCCATTCCCTCGACAGCCTGTTCGTGAATTTCCTCGCGCCGACCGCGCGCCGCCTCGGCGAGATGTGGGAACAGGACCGTTGCGATTTCATCGACGTGACGATCGGGATCGCCCGGCTGCAGGAGATTCTCGACTTGTTCGGCTCGCCGATGGACAGTCAGGCCGCCGACGCCCGTCATCGCGTGCTCCTCGCCACCACGCCTGCGGAAAAGCATCTGTTCGGGGTCGACATGGTCGCCAAGTTCATGCGCGCGGCTGGCTGGGATACCGCCGTCCAACGCCATCCGAGCCCCAGGGAGTGCGCGGAACTGGTGGCGCACGAACGGTTCGGCGTGTTCGGCATGACGCTGAGCGCGCCGTCGGGTCTCGACGCCGTCGCCGCGACGATCGAGGCGGTCCGGCGCGCCTCGCGCAACCGGTCGATCGGCGTCATCGTCGGTGGTCCGGCTTTCGCCGGGCATCCCGGCCTGGCCGTCCAGGTGGGCGCCGACGCCGCCGCGATCGACGCGCCGACCGCCGTGATTCTGGCCAAGAAGCTGTTGGTGGCCTCCGCGTCCCGGCCGTGAGCCGGTTCGCGCCGGCCGCGACCGGGTCGCTCGCGCGGCGACCCGCCGGCGGCCGGCCCGAGCGAACGATGCTGCCGTCCCGGCCGGCGGGCTATCGCGCGCTTCGGCAGGTACCGCGCTCCAGCGACGGGCCGGGCAAGGACGCGCCATGAGAAACAACCGCAAAACCGTCGCCGACCTCCGGGCGCTCAAAGGCAAGCGCCAGATGACGATGCTGTTCGTCGACACGACAGAGGAAGCGGCGGCGGCGAGCGCGGCGGGCATCGATATCCTTTCGATCGTCGATTCCGTGTGGACGCCGGCGATGCGGGCGGCGGCCGGCGATTGCTTCGTGCAGGTCGGGCTCATCTACGGGGAGCTCTGCACCTACGAGGACTATCTGCGGGCCGCGCATGCCGCCATCATCCGCGGCGGCGACGCCGTCTATTGCGCGGCGAGCATCGAGACCATCGCGCGGCTCGCCGCCGAGGGCGTTCCGGTGATCGGCCATGTCGGCCTCGTCCCGTCCAGGGCGACCTGGACCGGCGGGTTCAAGGCGGTCGGCAAGACCGCCGACAGCGCGATGGCGGTTTTCGAGCAGGTGCGCCGCCTCGAGGCCGCCGGCGCCATCGGGGCCGAACTCGAAGTCGTGCCCGATCGGGTCGCGGTCGAGATTTCCCGGCGCACCTCGCTCATCATGCTGTCGATGGGGTCGGGACGCGGCGGCGACGCCCAGTACCTGTTCGCGGAGGACGTGCTCGGCTATACGCGCGCCCATCGGCCGCGGCACGCCAAGGTCTATCGCGACTTCAGGACGGAATTCGACCGCCTGCAGCGCGAGCGGATCGCAGCGTTCGCGGAATTCCGGGCCGACGTCGACAGCGGGGCCTATCCCGAGCCGCGCCATCTCGTGCCGATCGCGGATGCCGAATTCGAGGCGTTTCTCGCCCGCCTGCCGGACTGAGCGGTCGAGCCCCCCATGGCGGCGCCGGCGTCCCGCAACATCCCTGCCGTCGGCCGGCGCCGGTTTCCTCCGATCGTGCGCCGACATGCCGCGATTCGACGCGGCCCTGCCGGCCAGGATCGGGCTCGCGAAATTGCGGTCCTCGCGCCGGCGGCGTAATATTGGGCGCCGGATTCAGCCGCCGCCAGGAAAGGGCCATGGTCGACAAACCCCGTTGGGAGGCGCCGCTCCTGAGCCAGCCGAAGCCGGATGAGTTCGGCTTCGACCTGGATCGCGCGCTCCAATCGATCGTGGCGCTGCGTTCGGTGATCCCCGAGGACGCCTTCACCGCCTCCATCCTCGGCGCCGAGCGGGCGGGCAGCGGCGTGGTGATTCGCGACAGCGGGCTGGTGCTGACGATCGGCTATCTCATCGCGGAGGCCGAGAGCGTCTGGCTCACCGCGGTCGACGGCCGCGTCACGCCCGCCCATCCCGTGGCCTACGATCAGGAGACCGGCTTCGGCCTCGTCCAGGCGCTCGGCCGGCTCGGACTGCCGGCGCTGCAATGCGGCCGCGCGAGCGCCGCCAGGCCCGGCGATCCCGTCATCGTCGCCGGCGGCGGCCGCAAGCAGTCGGTGCGCGCGCGCATCGTCGGCAAGGACGAATTCGCCGGCTATTGGGAATATCTGCTCGACGAGGCGATCTTCACCGCCCCCGCCCATCCCTTCTGGGGCGGCACCGGACTGATCGGCCAGGACGGCCGGCTGCTGGGGATCGGCTCGCTCCATGTCGAACAGGTGACCGGCGAGGGTGACCGGCGCGACACCAACATGATCGTCCCGATCGACCTGCTGGCGCCGATCCTCGATGACCTCATCGCCCATGGCCGGGTCGACCGGCCGCCGCGGCCGTGGCTCGGCGTCTACTCGGCCGAGGCCGAGGGCAGGGTCGTCGTCGGCGGCGTCGACGAACGCGGCCCGGCCGCCGCGGCCGGCCTGCGGCGCGGCGACATCGTCTCGGCGGTCGGCGATTCCAGCGTCGAATCGCTCGCCGACTTCTATCGAAAGCTCTGGCGATGCGGCCCCGCGGGCGCCGAGATCCCGATCGAGGTCGTGCGCGACCGGCGCAGCCTGTGGCTGCGCGTGAGATCGGCCGATCGCTCCAGCCATCTCAAGAAGCCGCGCCTCCACTGAGCCGCGGGGCGCACCTCCGTCCGAATGGCGACGCTTCGCCTGCCGACGTGGCTAGGCCAAATTCATGAATCCAATCCATTCGTCGGCGATCGAACGCCAGCTGTGTCGGTCCAAATCCAAACTCACCTTCTCCCGTAGCCTTCCGTCGAGGACCTCGAAAATAGCCGCGGCGTAGGCCTGGATGTCGTTCTCGGTGATGCGCGGGTATTCGAGCAGCACGGCGTTTCCTTTTAGCTCGGACTCTCCGAGGGTTTCTGCGAGCGCGCCGAGTCGTCTGGAAACCGGGAAAATCCCGAGCGCCTGCATCTCCAATGCCGTGATGCAGAACGTCTCCAAATAGTTGCAGGGATACAGCGTAACCGGGGCAAATTCCCGGGCAAGGGCCGTCAGCGTCATGAGGGAGCGGGTCGGACGAGGGTCGGGAGGGGCGGGATTTTGGGTCCTCGGATGCCCAGGCGGTCGCCGATGAAGTGGAAGAAGGAGACGTCGAGCTTCCTGCAAGTCTTGAAGAGGCCGAGCATGACGTCTCGCGCCTCGCGTCCCCGCTCGCTGACCGTTCCGCCGGAGATTTTTCGCTTCATGACGTAGGCGCGGATGTCATATTCGGTCATGTTGGTGTTGAGCGGAGTTTCCGGCCGCTCGAGCACGCGCAGGAGGCCTTGCTTGTTGCGAAACAATCGCCCGAGCAGGCGGTCGAGCGTGGCGTAGCCGGTCCTGGCGCGGTTGAAGACGCGGACGAAGCGGGCGCGCAG
>JBEKEI010000025.1:0-38860 GCA_050013915.1 Roseiarcus sp. | reverse complement strand
CGCCAGCCGCTCGCTGCGATCGCGCGCGCCGAGCGGATCGACGTCCTCGGCCGCCGGCTCGAAACTCTCGGGCATGTCCTCGAGCGCGAGCGGCTTGACCCGCCGCGCCTCGTCGAGAGCGCGATTGCGCGCAATGGTCGCCATCCAGGCGATCGGCGAGCCCCTTGCCGGATCGAAATCGCTCGCCTTCCGCCAGATGGTCACATAAATCTCCTGAAGCACCTCCCCCGCGATATCGCTTCGCACCAAGATACGGGCGACTACGCCATGGAGTTTCGCTTCCGTCTGTCGATAAAGCATTGCGAAAGCAGCGCGATCGCCCGCCGCCACCCGTCGCAGGAGCTGGGCGAGATCGGGTCCCGGAGGGGAGCTGGTCGTCTGGAGCGTTTCCATAGGCTCGATTAGCCTAAGCGATGTCGCGGGAATATAAAATCCTTCGACGAACGGCCGGCGTTGCCCGCGCCCGACCGCCATGCAGCGCGTGAAACGCAATGCGGGCGCCCGAAGGCGCCCGCGGCCGATCCGAGGCTGAGGGGAATCAGCCTGGGATCAGAACCTTGTCGATGACGTGGATGACGCCGTTCGATTGCAGCACGTCGGCGATGGTGATGTCGGCGACGTCGCCCTTCGCATCGGTCACGGTGAGATGGGACTTGCCGCGACGCTCGACGGTCAGGTCCTCGCCCTGCACCGTCTTCAGCGTCGCCTTGCCGCCCATCTGATCGACCATGCTCGCCAGGTCCTGCGCCGTCAGACGGCCAGGGACGACATGGTAGGTCAGGACGGCGGTGAGCTTGTCCTTGTTCTCCGGCCTGAGCAGTGTAGCGACCGTGCCCTTGGGCAATTTGGCGAAGGCCTCGTTGGTTGGCGCGAATACGGTGAACGGGCCGGGGCCTTCCAGAGTGTCGACGAGTCCGGCGGCCTTGACCGCGGCGACGAGGGTCGTATGGTCCTTGGAATTGACGGCGTTCTCGACGATGTTCTTGCTCGGGTACATCGGCGCGCCGCCGACCATCGGGTCCATTGCGGCGATGACCGGGGGCGCCGCGAGCAAGGCGCCCAACGTGAGGCCGGCGGCGAGCGCCAGCGTCCTCAGGGAGGTCTTGGCGTACATTTCTGTTCTCCGTTGGCTGATGAAGTCGTTCGATCCGTGACCCCGTCGTTCGGGTCGTCATAAGCAACGGAGCGCTGTTGGCCGAGTTTCAAACTGGCGGACGAATCTCGCGGCGGCCGTGCCGGAAACTCTTCGGGCCGCGCGCCGTAACTCCCTCGCAGGCGTCTCACAGCATCGGAGCGGTCGGGATGGTTCACGCGTCGCGCAACATGGCCGCGGAGGGTCGGGCGGCGCGCACGGGCGCGCGCGTGATCTATCGTCACACGCTGCTCGTGCGCCTCACGCACTGGATCAACGCGATCTGTTTCGCGATTCTACTGATGAGCGGCCTGCAGATATTCAACGCCCATCCGGCGCTGTACTGGGGAGACAAGAGCGACTTCGACCATCCGATCGCGGCGCTGACCGCGCAGCAGAACGGCGACGGTGCGATCAAGGGCGCGACCAGGATCTTCGGCGCGTCCATCGACACGACCGGGATTCTCGGCGCTTCGCGCGACGAGAGCGGCCAGTTCGTCGAGCGCGGCTTTCCCCGCTGGATGACGATCCCGTCCTACCAGGATCTGGCGACCGGCCGCCGCTGGCACTTCTTCTTTGCATGGTTGCTCGTGGGCAATGGCGCAGTCTATCTCGCCAACCTGTTCGCGCGCCGCCGGCTGTGGGACTTTGTTCCCCAGCGTCGCGAGTGGCGCGCGCTTCCTGCTTCGGTCCTCGCGCATGCGCGGCTCCGGTTCCATCGCAGCGAACGCTACAACGTTCTGCAGAAGCTCGCCTATCTCTCCGCGATCGTCGCGTTTCCGATCCTCGCGCTCGCGGGTCTGACGATGTCGCCGGCGATGGACGCGGCCTTCGCCTGGCTGCCGGTCCTGTTTGGCGGGCGTCAGTCGGCGCGCACGATCCATTTCGTTCTGGCCTTTTCCCTGCTCGGATTCGTCATCGTCCATGTCATCATGGTTCTCGTGTCGGGATTCCGCGACAACATGGTCTCGATGATCACGGGCCGATACGCGGTCGAGGATGATCGCCATGACGCGTGACGTCGCGCTCACCCGCCGGCAAGCGCTCGCGCGCGTCGCCCTCGGCAGCGCGGCGCTCGGGCTCTCGGCCTGCTACCGGCTTTCCAACGCGCCGCAGAGCCGCTCGATTCTCGACGCCGCGGAAAATCTTACCCGCCTCGCGCAACGGGCGTTGCTGGCGCCGCGCGAGGCGCTCGCGCCGGAATACGGGCCCGCCGATCTCTCGCCCGGGTTCAAGCCGAACGGCTCGGTCGACCCGGACGATCCCGATTACGTCGCGGCCCGCGACATGCATTTCGCCGATTGGAGGCTCGAGCTCGGCGGCCTCGTCGACCGTCCCGCGCGGCTGTCGCTCGACGATCTCAGGGCCATGCCGTCGCGCACGCAGATCACCCGCCACGATTGCGTCGAGGGCTGGAGCTGCATCGGCAAATGGAAGGGCGCGCGGCTCGGACCGCTTCTGGCGCGAGTGGGCATGCAGCCCGCGGCGCGTTACATCGTGCTCTACTGCGCCGATACGCTCGAGCAGACGCTCGACGGAACGGGGAAGTACTATGAGACGATTGATCTCGTCGACGCGTTTCACGCCCAGACGATTCTCGCCTACGACATGAACGATGCGCCCCTGCCGGTCGCCAATGGGGCTCCGTTGCGCCTGCGCGTCGAACGTCAGCTCGGCTACAAGATGGCGAAATATGTGATGCGCATCGAGGCCGTCGCTTCCTTCGACGCGATCGGCCGCGGCAGGGGCGGCTTCTGGGAGGATCGCGGTTACGAATGGTACGCGGGCATCTGAGGAAAGGCCGGGCCGAGCTCGGCGCGGGGCGCGGGCCGGAAGCCCGGCCGCCTTGACGAGGCCCGACCGCGCTGGTAATCATGTCCAGCCGTTCTGGATAAAATAAATGAATATTTTCAAGTGTTTAACTCGTGGTCCGGCCGTCGCGCCGGTTCGGGTCCGCCGGGTTCGATGACGACACGGTTGCACAGCGGCGATCTGCCCGCCGACATCGATTTCGGCGCGGCGGTGGCGATCGACACGGAGACGCTCGGGCTGGACGTGCGTCGGGATCGCTTGTGCGTCGTCCAGTTGTCCCGCGGCGACGGGTCGGCCGACATCGTCCAGATCGCGCAGGGCCAGACCGGGGCGCCCAATCTCGAACGCCTGCTCGCCGATGCTGCTGTGACGAAGCTGTTTCATTTCGGCCGATTCGACATGGCGTGTCTCTGCAACGCCTTCGGAATCATGCCCGCGCCGGTTTATTGCACGAAGATCGCCTCGAAGATCGCGCGCACCTACACCGATCGCCACGGCCTCAAGGACCTCGTCCGCGAACTGCTCGGCCACGAATTGTCGAAGCAGCAGCAATCCTCCGACTGGGGCGCCTCGTCGCTGACGCAGGCGCAACTGGATTATGCCGCGTCCGACGTCCTGTATCTCCACGCGCTTCGCGCCCGGCTCGACGCCATGCTGGCGCGCGAGCGCCGGGACGGTCTGGCGCGCGCCGCATTCGCCTATCTTCCCGACCGCGTGAGGCTCGACCTGGCCGGATTCGCCGAGATGGACATTTTCTCTCACGCCTCGCCTTGACGGGCGCCCGCGCCGCGGCGCGCGACCCCAGCAGGCGGCCGCGCCTTAACTTCGCCACCCAAATCTTTAAACAGTGTTATATTATGTGAACGGTGGCGACTTGGTCGCCGCCGGATGCATAATGGAGCCGCATGGCAGATTTCGCCGCCAGGATCGAAATGGACGCGGGCCGTGAAATGGCCGGCGCCCGGAATGCGACGCAGCGAGCCTCGGCTTTTGCGGCGGCGGCGCGCCATTCCGCGCGGGTCCGATTTCTTCGGATCGCCATTTTGGGCGGCGCGGGCGGGGCGGTCGTCGTGCTGGTCGGCATCGCCCTGTTCGATCCCTTCGGCCGGCTGGCGGGCCGGATTTCGATCGACAGCATCGGCGTGGACGGGACCAAGGTGACCATGGCGCATCCCCGGCTCGCCGGCTTTCGCAAGGACGGCCGCCCCTATCTCGTCAATGCGAGCGAGGCGATCCAGGACGCCGCGCATCCGACGCTGGTCCAACTGCTTCGGATCGATTCCGAGATTTCGCTCGCGGAAGGCGGCCAGGCGCATCTGACGGCCAAGACCGGATTATACGACAGTTCGAAAGAGCACATGGACGTGAAGGACGACGTCCGCGTGCAGAGCCCGCAATATGACGTCACGCTGAGAAGCGCGAGCATCGACTTCAACGGCGGCCGCTATTCCTCGAACGAGCCCGTGACGATCGTGACCAGCAATGGAACGACAATCGCCGGCGACACGCTTGCGGCGATCGACAATGGCAAAGAATTAACCATAGAGGGGCATGTCAAGACGATGATCCCGCCCGCGCCGGCGCCGGACGATTCGCAATCCCAGACGAGGAGCGCCAATCCATGAGATTCCGCGGCCCTCGCGCTCGCGCCATCGCGTTGCTGATCGCGGCGTTCGCCGGCGGCGCGGCCCATGCGGCGACGAAACCAGCGTCTTCTCCGTTGCTGCCCGGCGCGAATTCCAAGGAGCCGATCTCGATCGAGGCCGACAAGCTCAATTATTACGACAAGGAGCAGAAGGCCGTGTACACCGGCAATGTCGTGGCCGTCCAGGGCGACAGCCGGCTGACCTGCACGGTCATGACGATATTTCTGGCCAAGGCGGAAGCGCCGGCCGTCGGGTCGCCGGCCGCCCCTCCCGGGCCCGCGGCGGCGCCGGCGGCGGCCAACGGCGCGCCTGCTCCGGGCGGCGGCAGCCAGGTCAAGCACATGGACGCCAAGGGGCCGGTCACCGTCGTCTCGAAAACCCAGGTCGCAACCGGCGACCGAGGCGCCTACGACAGGCAGGACAACAAGGTCTGGCTGTTCGGCAATGTGACGCTGAGCGACGACGGCGGCAATGTGACCAAGGGCGACAAGCTCACCTATGATCTGACCACCGGCGAGGCGATCGTCGAAGTGGACCCGCCGAGCGGAGACAAGCGCCCGCGGGTCACCGGCGTCTTCATCCAAGGTTCCGGCGGCGCGGTCGACGACGCCAACAAACAGCCGGCGGCGAAGAAGGACGCCCCCGCCACCTCCAGGGACAAGCCGAAGACGGCGACGAAGCAGGCTCCGTCAGGCGCCACGCCGCTGAAGTCGTCGGGAACCTGAGACGCCGTTGGCGAAGGCCCCGAGGGCCGATCGTCGGAACCGTGCGCCGCGGCGCGACAGAAGCTTGGCGAGGACAGCCTGACTTGACCGACGACGCAATATCCGAAGGCGCGGGACCGGCGCCTTCGCGCGGCCTCCTCGGGCGTCTCACCGGTTGGGGCGTCAATCGCGCAGCGCCGGGCGCGGCGGCGGAACGCGCTTCGGCCGCCGCGCCGCGCCGGGCCGAAGGACAGCGCGCGGCAGGCGACGAACAGGGCGTGCTCGCCGTCTACAACCTCGGCAAGAGCTACGGCGGCCGCGCCGTCGTCAAGGACGTCAGCATCGCGGTGCGGCGAGGCGAGGCGGTCGGCCTGCTCGGCCCCAACGGCGCCGGCAAGACCACCGTGTTCTACATGATCACCGGTCTCGTGCGGCCGGAAAAGGGCGTGATTGAACTCGACGGCTACGATGTGACCGCGCTGCCGATGTATCAGCGCGCACGGCTGGGGATCGGCTACCTTCCCCAGGAAGCGTCGATCTTTCGCGGCCTCAACGTCGAGGACAACATCCGGGCGGTGCTCGAGGTGACCGAACCCGATCGCGCTGCGCGTGAGGCCACGCTCAATTCGCTGCTCGACGAATTCGACATCGCGCGGCTGCGCAAGGCGCCCTCGATCGCGCTTTCGGGCGGCGAGCGTCGACGCTGCGAGATCGCGCGGGCGCTCGCCGGCAAGCCTTCGTTCATGCTGCTTGACGAACCCTTCGCCGGCATCGACCCGATCGCGGTCGGCGACATCCAGGATCTCGTGCGCCATCTCAAGGGGCGCGGCATCGGCGTCCTCATCACCGACCACAACGTGCGCGAGACGCTCGGCCTGATCGACCGTGCCTATATCATCCACAGCGGCCACGTGTTGACGGAGGGCTCGCCGGACGAGATCGTCGCGCATCCTGACGTGCGGCGATTCTATCTCGGCGAGGATTTTAGGATGTAGCGCGGGTCGGCGACCGTCGCGCCGCTGCGATCGCGAGCGCCCCGCCCGAGCCCGCCACCATGCCGTCTTCCTTCGCCGCGCGCGACCGCGACATCTGTGCGCCGCAGTCGCGATGCAGGCGCGACCTCCGGGCCGGCGATCATTCCTCCTCGCCGAACCGGCTGGCGACGAGTTCGGCGATGGCCTCGAGCGCAGCCTCGGCCTCTTCGCCCATCGCGGACACCGTGATCGTGGCGCCCATTCCGGCGCCTAGGGTCAATATGCCCATGATCGAATCTCCGCCGACGGTCTCCCCGCACCGGGTCACCCTGATCTCGGCGTCAAACCGGTCGACGCACTGGACGAATTTGGCGGTGGCGCGCGCGTGGAGCCCCTTGCGGTTGACGATCTGCATCTCCCGCATGCGCGCCCCGGCGAATTGCGGCGCCGGCGGGCAGTCGTCGTCATCCTCGCCGGTCATTTGCCGGTCAGAACCTTGCTGGCGACGGTGATGTATTTTCGTCCGGCGTCGCGGGCCTCCGTGACGGCCTGGTCGAGCCCGGCGTTGTCCCGGAGCGAGGCGAGCTTGATCAGCATGGGAAGATTGATGCCGCAGATCACCTCGATCCGTCCGCCGTCCATGACGGAAATGGCGAGGTTGGACGGCGTGCCGCCGAACATGTCGGTCAGCAGGACCACGCCGGCGCCGTCCTGGACGCGCGAGACCGCGCCGAGTATGTCGGCGCGCCGCACCTCCATGTCGTCTTCCGGCCCGATCGCGACCGTCTCGAACTGAGACTGTGGCCCGACGACATGCTCCAGAGCGGCGCGGAAACCCGTCGCCAGCTGGCCGTGGGTCACGAGCACCATTCCAATCATCAAAAATCCATTGCTTTACGCGCCCAAGACGCCCGGCGAGGGAAGGCGCCGCACAGCGATCGGCCAGGGAGCGGCATTTTTGTGCACTGCCGCGAATTATTCAAGCGAAATGAACGATACCGGTCATATTCTTGTCGTCGGCCCTGTCAACATAGCCAAGCGTCGCATGCGCGCGTTCGATCGTGGCGCTTCTCGCGTCGAAACTCAGTCGGGGCAGGGCGATACCGCCGAGCGAGGCGCCGAGCGCGGCTACGTCGGGGAGGCGGGCGACCCGCTCGGGTTCGGGCAGGAGATCGACGACGAGGCGGAGCGCCGCGCAAGGCTCCGCGACCGCCCTGACGATGCCGTAGCCGCGCCGCTCGATCAGACCGCGGATCTCGGGCGCGCCGCGCGCCAGAACCCTCCCGGACCGCACGGCGACCAACACCCGATCGTCGCCGATGAGCGCGGCGAACAGCCGGCGATCGCGCGCGAGGGCGATCAACGCCAGGATCAGCGCGCTCTTGCCCGAACCGGAGGGCCCGCGGACCAGCACGCCGGCCTCGCCGACGACGAGCGCGCTCGCGTGCAAAGGCTCCCAGGCGAGCGATCGCATGGCCTCTCCGGCCGCGTCGGCCCGCTGCGCGCTCACGCGGCGGCCGGCAACGAGATCACGAAGCGCGCGCCAGCGCCGTGTCGGGCCGCTTCGCCTTGCCGCGTGGCCCCTTCATCGGCCGTCCGCGGGTCGGCGGCGGCATCGACGAAGGCCGGGGCCTGGACGGGCGCGCCGGTCGGATAGGGACGATTCTGTGCAAAGATTCGTCCGCCATGGACCTCGACGATCTGCCGCGAGATCGACAGGCCAAGGCCGGAATTCTGTCCGAAGCCCTGGTTGGGCCGATCGGTATAGAAGCGCTCGAAGATGCGCTCGAGCGCATGGGGCGGGATGCCGGGTCCATCATCCTCGACGGTGATGAGAATTCGTTCGCCCGTCTCGCCGAGTTCGTCGTCGGCAACGATCGCGACCCGCCGCAGCGCGACGCGAACCTCGCCGCCCGGCTCGGAAAACGAGCGCGCGTTGTCGATCAGGTTGGTCATGACCTGCGCGAGCCGGGAATCATGGCCGAGCACGCGATAGCGCGCCGCGGCCTGGTCGCCGTCCACGAACAGCCGCACCCCGACGCCGCGATGGCGCGGCGAATCCTGCGCCATTGCGACGACCGCGCGCAGCAGGGCGACCAGATCGACCGGCTCGGCCTCGTTGCGCGCGAGTTCCGCGTCGAGCCGCGAGGCGTCCGAAATATCGCTGATCAGCCGGTCGAGACGGCGTACGTCGTGCTGGATCACCTCGAGCAGCCGGTCGCGCGACGGTCCCGTCTTGACCCGCGGCAGGATTTCGACCGCGCTGCGGAGCGAGGTCAGCGGATTCTTCAATTCGTGCGCGACATCGGCCGCGAAGCTCTCGATCGCGTCCATGCGGGTGTAGAGGGCCTGGGTCATGTCGCGCAGGGCGTGCGAGAGATGGCCGATCTCGTCGGAGCGCGCGGTGAAATCGGGGATCTGCTGGCGCGACTTGATGCCGCGCCGCACGCGCTCGGCCGCTTCGGCGAGCTTGCGGACGGGTTCGGCGATCGTATTGGCGAGAAACAGCGACAGAATGAACATCACCGCCGCCGGCAGCAGCGAGAAACGCAGGATCGCCCAGCGCTCCGTGGCGAGGACGGCGTCGATGTCGCCGCCCTGCGTCGAGAGCAGAAGCGCGCCCCGGACCGTGTTCGTCTGCTGGATCGGCAGAGCCATGAAAACAATCGTCTCGCCATCGGCGTCGACCCGGACGACGGATTTCGTCTGACCGCGCAGGGCGTCGTCGACTTCCGGATGGGATTTGCTCGTTCCGGTCCAGGGTTCGTCGATTCGCAGCTTCTTGGCGGGAACGAACCAGCGTTTGACGGCGAGCCACACACGCTCGAACCGCGTGGTGTCCTCGGCGACGGAATCGCCGGGTTCCGGCCGGACGATCACGCCGCGCGCGCTGAGCGCGCGCGAATCGAGCAGCAGCAGGCCGTCCCGGTCATAGATGCGCGCCCGCGTGCGCGTGGGCGTCACCAGCCGGCGCAGAAATGGGCCGACGCGTTCCGGATTGATCGAAAATTCAATCGATTCCTCCTCGCCTTCGGTCGGCACGGGGACTTCGTTCTGCGGCGGCGGCAGCAGCTTCTCGGGATCGATCTGGATGTGGTCGCCGCCGACGCTCGCCGAGGCGGCGATCGCGGCGGCGATCATCTCGCCCTGGGTGCGCAGGCTCTGCACGCGCGCGTCGATGATGTCGGCGCGAAACTGGTTGAGATAGAGGAAGCCGACCACCAGCGCCAGCAGGCCGCCGACGTTGAGCGTGACGATGCGGCGAGTCAGCGACGAGGAAAACCGCGACACGATCGAGCGCCACAGCAGCCGGGCGCGCAGTTTCAACGGCACGCCGCGCAACCGGCTCCACGGCCCCGCCGGCGCCGGATCGGATCGCGCCTCGTCGGGCGCCTCCGAACGGTGCGCCCGGTCGTCGCGAGGCGTCGCCTGCGTGCGTCCGCTCAAGGGTCGCGCCTATGCCTCCCGGAAACGATAGCCCACGCCGTACAGCGTCTCGATCATCTCGAACTCGTCCTCGACGACCTTGAACTTCTTGCGCAGGCGTTTGATGTGGCTGTCGATCGTGCGATCGTCGACATAGACCTGATCGTCATAGGCCGCATCCATCAGCGCGTTCCGGCTCTTGACCACCCCGGGCCTCGTCGCCAGCGCCTGCAGGATCAGGAATTCGGTGACGGTCAGGGTCACCGGCTCGTTGTTCCAGGTGCAGGTGTGGCGCTCGGGATCCATCTTGAGCCGGCCGCGCTCCAGAATCTTGGCTTCGCTCTCCTTCTGCGCCGCCGCTTCCTTCGGGTTCGAACGCCGCAGGATCGCCTTCACGCGCTCGACCAGGAGCCGCTGCGAGAAGGGTTTGCGGATGAAATCGTCGGCGCCCATCTTGAGGCCGAACAATTCGTCGATCTCCTCGTCCTTCGAAGTCAGGAAGATGACGGGCAGATCGGATTTCTGGCGCAGGCGGCGCAGCAGCTCCATGCCGTCCATCCGCGGCATCTTGATGTCGAATATCGCGAGGTCCGGCGGGCTCGTCTTGAGACCTTCCAAGGCGCTGGCGCCGTCCGTATAGGATTGCACGCGATAGCCTTCCGCTTCGAGGGAAAGCGATACGGACGTGAGGATGTTGCGGTCGTCATCGACCAGGGCGATCGTCGGCATGAGGCTCCAACTCGATAAGGGCGTTCCCGATGGCCCGGCGGCGGCGAATCCCGAATGCCGCCGGGCCGATTTCGGGGCGCGCGGACCTTCGGCACCGTTAAAGGCCTAATTGTGACCTATATGCAACAAAAACAAGCGGATTCATCGAGAACAGCGCGCGACGAGCGCCCGCGCTCGCCCGGAACGTGGCGCTGCGGCGCCGGCCGAGGATCGAAGCCGACGATCCTCGACGCGCGACGATCGGCGCCCTCGCGTGCGGAGGCCCGCCGCGTCAAACTTCGCTCGTTGACCGAGCCGGGTCTCCCGCCGGACATGTCCCACGCCGCATTCGTCGAGGTTGCGCGATGAACCAGCCGGAGGCGCCGTTCGACGCGCGCGGCCACGCCAAAAGCCTGCTTCGCATGGCCCGCACCGCCGCTCTGGCGACGATCGATCGGGCGTCCGGGGCGCCGCTGACGACGCTCGTTTCGGTCGCCTCCGATTACGACGGCGCGCCGCTGCTGCTGCTGTCCGCCCTTTCGGCGCATACCAAGAATCTCGCCGCCGACCCTCGCGCCTCCGTCTTGCTGACCAGTCCGTCGGGGCGCGGCGATCCGCTCAACCGCCCGCGACTGACCGTCGGCGGCCCGATCGCGACGCGCGACGGCGCCGCCGCCCGGGCGCGCTTCATCGCGCGCAATCCGAAATCGAAGCTCTACGCATCGTTCGGCGACTTTTCGCTGTTCCGGATCGACATCCAGGCGATTCATTTCAACGGCGGCTTCGGGCGCGCCGCCCCGCTCGGCCGTTCCGACATCCTGACCGATCTCGCCGGCGCCGAGGGCTTGCTCGCGCGCGAGCGCGAGCTGCTCGACGAGATCAACGCCCGCGGCGCCGGCGTCCTCGCCAGACTCGCGGGCGCCGAGGGCGCGGACCGGTCGCCCCGCTGGCGCGCGATCGGGCTGGATCCCGAGGGCCTCGACCTGGCGGCGGGGGCGCGCGCCGCGCGCGTCAGTTTCGCTGCGCCGGCGCCCGACGCACGCGACTGGCTCGCCGCGCTCGACGCCCGCCTCGGCGGCCCGTCCACCCGGATTCCGACGGGCTGACCAGCGGGTCTGCTGCGCCACGCGCCAAGCCGGCTCGCGATTGGGTGGGGAGGGCCCCGAAATTCCCAACAGCGGTCCGCCGTCGTCGCCGGAGCGCCGTTCAGCCGAGCGCCGCAATCGGCCCGCCATCCCCTGGCGTCGCCCGGGTCCGAGGACGGCGAGCGCTTCTCGGATTTTCGTTTTTGAACCTTCTGGAAGTCTTTTTTTTGCGGTTTCGTGGGATTTCAAGGGTCTGCGAGCAAATTGAAACCGATTCGCGCCTTCCGTGGCGCGCCCGTCTTCAACGGCGGGAAGCGCCCGCCGAAGCGATCCTCGCGGTTGACGACGCTGGTTCGTTCGTCGCGCCATTCGTCTCTGCTCCATCGCCGCCGCCGCCGACGGACGCCGTCGCCGCATCCGCGGCGCCGGCTCCGCTTCGAAGTCCTCTTCCAACGCGGAGACAATAACACGATTTCTGATTTACAGGAAGGATAATCTCGATTTCGGCTCGCGACCGTCTCCGCCCGCGATCGCGGCGTCGATGCGGACGTCTCCGCCTCCCGAGGGATGGGCGGCCCATCGGACGAGAAACGGCGCAAGGCCGTCGATGGCCTTGGGAGGACGACCACCGCGGCCACGGCCAGCGGAGCGAGGCGCAGGCGATCGGGTTTCGGGAACACGCCCGGGCAGAGTCCGATGGCCGACCAACGGATCCCGCTGCGCCGCACGCCGAGCCGGCTTCGGCCGCGCGGGCGCGCTCGCTCGTCGGCTGGGCCGCCAATCCCCGCCTAGCGCGCGAATCGCGACCAGCCGACGCCCTTGCAGACGATCCCCGCAAACAGGCAGCCGCGGGTCGTCAACCGGTCGCCCGCCACGCTCATCTCCATGGAATAGTCGCGGCGACGCTTGGGATCGAAGGCCGTTCCGGTCCAATGGGTGGGGTCGACGCGCGCCAGGGTCATGATCAGCTTGTCGCCGACCTGCTCGTCGCCGCCGGGATCCTTCACCCAGGTGTTGGTCGCGCAGATGGCGGCGCCGCAGTAGGCAATCCTCGCCCGGACGAGGCCGTCGTCGCGCGCCCATTCGGCAAAGGCGCCGCCGGCGCCCTCGCCGGCCCCGGCGGCGCGCGCGCCGCCGAGCGCCAGGACCAGGCCCGCGGCGGCCGCCCGGCGTCCGGCCGGCCTCACCGCGCGGCTCCCTTCGCCGCTCCGGCGTGGGCGAGCGAATAGATTCCGACGTCGATCGCGCCGGCGCGAAACCCCGCCTCGCAGTAGCAGAGGTAGTATTCCCACAGCCGCTTGAACGACGCCCCGAAGCCGAGCTTCTCGATCTCGGGCCAGGCGCCGAGGAAGCGGCGGCGCCATTCGCGCAGCGTCAGCGCGTAGCTGTCGCCGAAATGCTCGGCGCCGGTGAGCGTCAGTCCCGCCCGCTCGATCGTTTCGACCAGCAGGGACTTCGAGGGCAGAAAGCCGCCCGGGAATATGTAGCGCTGAATGAAGTCCGGGCGGCGGCAATAGTCGGCGAAGCGGTCCTCCGCGATCGTGATCGCCTGCAGGACGCACAGGCCGCCCGGCTTCAGCCGGTCCCGGATCGTTTCGAAATAGCGCGGCATATATTCCCGCCCGACCGCCTCGACCATTTCCACCGAAACGATCCGGTCGAACCGCCCGCGAATGTCGCGATAGTCCTCCAGGCGCAGTTCGACGCGGTCGGCCAGCGCCTTTTCCCGGACGAGCGCGCGCGCGCTGTCGAGCTGGGACGGCGAGATCGTCACGCCGGTGACGCGCGCCGCGCCGCTCTGCGCGATCCTGGCCGCCAGCCCGCCCCAGCCGCAGCCGATCTCGAGCACGCTGAGGTCGGCCCGGATCTGCAGCCGGTCGACGATCCGCTGCAGCTTGGCTTCCTGGGCCTGTTCGAGCGTCGCGATCGACGGCCCGAACAGGGCGGAGGAATAGATCATGTTCGAGTCGAGCCAGAGCCGGTAGAAATCGTTGCCGAGATCGTAATGGGCCTCGATGTTGCGCCGGCTGCCGCGCCGGGTGTTGGCCCTGGAGCGATGGGCGAGCCAGTTGAACGCCCGGAACGGGATCGAACCTTCGATGGCGTCCATGAAGCGCACGCCGTTGAGCGCCGCCAGCTCGAACACCGCGGTCAGGTCCGGGCTCGACCAGTCGCCGTCGAGATAGGACGTGGCAAGACCGACGTCGCCCCCGAGGACGAAGCGGCGGAGCGCCCGCCAATTGCTGAGCCTCACCTCCGCGCGCGGCCCCGGGCCGGCGCCGAATCGCTCGATCCGGGCGCCCGAGGGCAGTTCGATGACGAGGCCGCCCGCTTCGATCAGCGACAGCGCCTTGCCCAACGCAAAAGAGACAAATCCCGGCCATCGATCGCCAGCCCGAGACCTTACCCCCGCAGCGGCATCGACGGATGCTGGCGGCAACGCCATTTGTTCACTCCTCATTGATGATTCCGCCGCGGCGCCAGCGTCACCGGCCGCTCCGGCGGCGGCGGCCGGACCTGCAGGCGCATGCCCTTCACCCAGAGGGCGAGCGCCTGGAGATGGATTCCCACGACGACCTTCAGCGTCAGCAGGGGATGGCTGAAGAAGACCCTGGCGAGCGCCGCGTCGGTCAATTCGACGCGCGCCTGGTTCTGGGTCGCGGTCAGCATCACGCCTTCGCCGTCGCGCTCGACGATGGCGATCGACAGGGTCTCGCCCGGCGGATGGACCGTGAAGTCGTAGGTCATGTCCATCGCCATGAACGGCGAGACGAAGAATTCCTTGGCGCAGGATTGACGCACGGGGGTTTCCCCGTCGGCCTCGACGGGGATGAAATAGCTGTGCCGCTGGCCGAACGTGTTGTTGACCTCGTAGAGGATCGCGCGGAGCCCGCCCGCGCGATCATGGCAGAAATAGACGCTGATCGGATTGAAGACGTAGCCGAGAATGCGCGGCATGGTCAGCAGGCGGATCGGTCCGCCGTCCAGAGCCAATCCGGCCTCGCGCGCGCAGCCTTCGACCCATTCGCGCAGCGGCGTCGAGCCGGAGCCGTGGTCCCGGTCGCAGAAACTGTACAGATTGAATCTGTTGTGCGAGAACAGGCGCAGTCGGCCGTCGAGCGCCGGCAGTTCGTCGAGATCGATCAGCAGGGCGAAGGTCCGGTAGCGCAACGCATGCCGGCGCGGGCGCAGGCGACGATGCGCGACCAGACCGACATAGAGAGCCGAGCGCGGTGCGCTCATGACGCCGGGGCGCTCGCGGCGCGCGCCGGGGCCGCAATCCTGATCCGGCCCGACTCGGCCGCGACGCGCCAGGGCCGGCGAACGCCTCCCAGCGCCTCGGCGACCGCCAGCCCGGCCTGCAGCCCGTCCTCGTGGAAGCCCGAGCCGAAATAGGCGCCGCAGAACCAGACCCCGCCGCGCCCCTGCAGCGACCACAGATCCTGCTGGGCGGCGATCGCGCCGGCGTCGAAGATCGGATGTTCGACGATCTGGCGGCGGATGACGAGGTCGGGGCGCGGTTCGACGATCGGATTGAGCGAGACGAACCGCGGCGTCGCCTCGGGGATGGACTGCAGCCGGTTCATCCAATAGGTGACGCAAACCGGCGCGGCCGGATCGGCGCGGCTGGCCGAATAGTTCCAGCTCGACCAGATCTTGCGGCGGCGCGGCATCAACGCCGCGTCCGCGTGGAGGACCGACTCGTTGCGGCTGTAGCCGAACGCGCCGAGCAGCCGCCGCTCGGCCGCCGTGGGTTCGTCGAGCATGGCGAGCGCCTGGTCCGCATGGGCGGCGACGACGACCTGGTCGAAGCGTTCCGCGCCGCCGCGCGCCGTCTCCACGACCACCCCGCCGGCCCCGCGGCGGATCGCACGCACCGGATCGTCGAGCCGCAGGCGGTCGGCGAACGGCGCGCTGAGGGCGTCGACGTAGACCCGCGCGCCGCCCTCGACGGTGCGCCATGCCGGCCGCTCCCTGATCTGGAGCAGGCCATGGTTCTGGCAGAAGCTCACGAAAGCGGCGGCGGGATAGTCGGCGACCTTCCTGGCGGGCAGCGACCACACGGCCGCGGCCATCGGAAACAGGTGGTCCTGCCGGAACGCCTCGCCGTATCCGTTCGCGTCGAGATAGTCGCCGAGCGTGGCGCGGCCCATCCGCGCGATGTCGCGCGGCGCGGCGCGGTAGAAGCGCAGGATGTCGCGCAGCATCGACCAGAACCGGGGATTCAGGATGTTGCGTTTCTGCGCGAACAGGCCGGCGAGGTCATTGCCGGAATATTCGAGTTCGCCGCCGTCGAGCGAGACCGAGAAGCTCATTTCGGATGGCCTGGTCGGCGTTCCCAGATGGGCGAACAGCGCGGTGAGGTTGGGGTAGGTCGCCTCGTTGTAGACGATGAACCCGGTGTCGACCGGCGTCGGCCCGGCGGCCGAGCGGGTCTCGACGGTGTGGCTATGGCCGCCGGGCCTCGCCTCGGCCTCGAACGCCGTCACTTCGTGGCTGCGGCTCAGCAGCCAGGCGGCCGCCAGCCCGGAAACGCCCGTCCCGACCACTGCGATGCGCATACGCCCGCCCGCCCTCGGCGAAGCGCTCACGTCGAAAAACATTCCAGCCCCCCCGTACCGCCTGGCGTCCCGGGGGCCGCAGGCGATGCTCCTTCACCCTATACGTAGCGAAACGGGCTTGGGTTGAAAATTCTTTTGTCTTTGTCGAATCAATCGATTCTCCCCGCCCCGGCGGCTCCCCCGGCGGCCTGGCGAAGCAATTGTCGCGCCGCGGCCGCATCCCGGGGCGCTCCCGGCGCGTATCGGAGAGGGGACGCGATCCCGGCGGGTTCGGCCGGCCGCGAATGCGAACAATGGCCATTGTCGACTTCGGCGCGGCGGTGCTATCGGCTCGGCGGCAACCTGAACGGGGATTTCATGATCATCTTGGCGCTGGTCGGCGCGGCGGTCGCTCTCGCGCTGATCATGGCCGGGGCGTGGCTGGTGCAGCGGCGCACCGGCAAATCGGGCTGGATCGACACGATCTGGACCTTCGCCGTCGGCCTCGTCGGCGCCGCGCTCGCGCTGGCCCCGATCGACCGGGCGCTCGCCGGCCGCCAGGGGCTCGTGGCCGCGCTCGCGCTCGCCTGGTCCGTGCGCCTCGGGCTGCACATCCTCGCCCGCACGCGCGCCGGCGGCGACGATCCGCGCTACCGGGCGCTCGCCGATCAATGGGGCGCTGAGGCTCCGCGCCGCATGTTCTGGTTCCTGCAGATTCAGGCGATCTGCGCGTTCGTCCTGGTCGCGTCGATTTTCGTCGCGGCGCGCAATCGGGCCGCGTTCCCGAATTTCGGCGACGTCGTGGGCGCGGCGACGCTCGTCGCAGCGATCGTCGGCGAGGCGATCGCCGATCGCCAGTTGCGGCGATTCGCCGCGGCGCCCGGCGCCCGCAGCCGCATCTGCGACGTCGGCCTGTGGCGCGTGTCGCGGCACCCGAACTATTTCTTCGAATGGCTGGGCTGGATCGCCTATCCGGTGATCGCGATCGGCCTGCCCCCGGCGAATGCGATCGGCCTGGCCGCCGTGGTCGGGCCGATCCTCATGTACTGGCTGCTCGTTCACGTGTCCGGCGTCCCGCCGCTCGAGGCTCACATGGAGCGCACGCGCGGCGCCGCGTTCCGCGCCTATCAGCGGCGCGTCAACGTCTTCTTCCCCGGGCCGCCGCGCGGCGCGGCGCCCGCCGAGCGCGGCCAGCAGCCATGAATTTCATCGCCAGCGCGATCAGCGCGGCCGAGCGCGCCCCGCTGCCCGACCGCCTGACCCGCACGGGCATCGCCTGGCTCGTCGCGCAATCGCGACGGCGGCTCGCCGCGTCGTCGCCGGGCGACCGACGTTTCGCCGGCGAGATGGCCGGGCGTGACATCGCCGAACACGCGCGGGAGGCGAACGCCCAGCACTACGAGCTTCCCGCCGCGTTCTTCGCGCTCGCGCTCGGGCCGCGCAGGAAATATTCCTGCTGCCTCTACGACGAGGGGGCGCGCGACCTCGGCGAAGCCGAACTCGCCGCCCTGGAGACGACGGTCCGGCGCGCCGATCTGCATGACGGGCAGAGGATTCTCGAGCTCGGCTGCGGCTGGGGGTCGCTCTCGCTGTTCATGGCCGGGCGGTATCCGCGCGCGCGCATAATCGCCGTGTCCAATTCGGCGAGCCAGCGCGCCTTCATCGAGGAGGAGGCGGGCCGGCGCAATCTGGCCAACCTGCAGGCGGTCACCGCCGACATGAACCATTTCTACACCCAGGAGCGGTTCGACCGCGTGGTTTCGGTGGAGATGTTCGAGCATATGGCCAATTGGCGCGCGCTGCTGACGCGGGTCCGCTCCTGGCTGGCGCCGAAGGGCGCGCTGTTCCTCCACGTCTTCACCCACCGCACCGGGTCGTACCGGTTCGACCATGCCGATCCCAGCGACTGGATCGCCCGGCATTTCTTCACCGGCGGCTTGATGCCGAGCCACGGCCTGATCCGGCAGTTTTCCGATCTGTTCGAGGTGGAGCAGGAATGGCGGTGGAGCGGCGTGAACTATCAGCGGACGGCGCTCGAATGGCTCGCCAATTTCGACGCCCGCCGCGATGCGGTCGACCCGATCCTGCGCGACGTCTACGGCGCCCGCGCCGGGCTCTGGCGCCGCCGCTGGCGGCTGTTCTTTCTCGCCACCGCGGGGCTTTTCGGCGACCGGAACGGCGCTGAATGGGGCGTCAGTCACTACCGGCTGCGGCCATCGCCCGATGGGTGAAATCAAGCGGCTCCTCCGCGCCATCGCCGCCTATGCCCGGTCGGACGACCCGCTGGCGTCGGCGACCAACCTCATCGCGCTGTGCGTGGTCGGCAACCAGCCCTTCTATCCCCTGTATGTCTGGTGGGCCGTCGGCGACGACGGCTACGCCTCGTTCCTGACGTTCCTTTCGACGCCGTTCTTCCTCGCGATCCCGGCGGTCGCGCGGCGGTCGTCGCTCGCAGGACGCGCGATGCTGCCGATCGTCGGCGTCGCCAACACCGTCCTCAGCATCAAGGCGTTCGGCTACGATTCGGGCGTCGCGCTGTTCCTCGGCCCCTGCGCGATGATCGCCGGCATGGCGATCCGCGCGTCGGAGCGGTCGACGATGCTCGCCACGCTCGGGCTGGCGTTCGCCGCCTTCGCGCTGCACGGCTGGCTCGGCGCTCCGGTTCACCTCTTCTCCGCCGAGGCCTATGGGCGCTTCGTCTCGCTCAACGCCTGGAGCGTGGCCGGCCTGACCGCGTTCACGGCGCTGCAATTTTCCGGCGCGCACGCCGAGTCGGCGCCGCGCCGGTAACGGAAGCGGGGGGCGAAGCGAAATCCTATTTGGCGAGCGTCGCGGCGGCGAGATAGCCGGCGGTGGCGGAAGTCGCGGTGATGAAGCAGCCCCACGCCATGTCGGCCAGCGTGAGGACGACGGGCCAGGTCTTCAGGGTCGCCTGATTGGTGAGGTCATAGGTCCCGAAGGCGATCACGCCCAGCGCCGCGCCCGAGACGAGCGCCGTGGTCCAGCGTCCGGTTCCCAGCGCCGGGTGGATCGCGAAGATCAGGATCCCGCACAGGTAGAGAACGTAGAACGCGGCGGCGGGGGCGAGCCTGAATCCGTCGAGCATGAGATCCCCGATCAGGGGACGGTAGAGGGCGTTGGCGGTCAGCGTCAGCCAGATCGCGTCGAGGCCCAGCATGACGACCGCGGCGGCGGCGTAGCCGAGCAGATAGGCGCTCAAATTCGCGTTCATCGCGCTCACCGTCCAGTCGCCCGCCAGCTCGGGATTTCTCATAGCCGAACGCGGTCGACGCGATAAGGCGCCACGGCGTGGACGAGGACCCGCGCCGCCCGGGCGAAATGACGCAGCCGCGGCTATGCCGACGCAAGATCGAGCCAGCACCGCCCTTCGCGATCCTCGACCTCGACGATCCAGAGGTCGGGATCGAAGGCGATCTGGCGCGCCAGGCGCGCCTCGACCTCGGACGGCGTGATCCATTCGTCCTTGTGGGCGCGCGCCCACAGCCGCTCGGCGCCGCGTCCGGCCAGCTCCGACTGCGGCGCCGGCGCGAACAGCGCGGCGCGTCCGTCGAGCCGATCGATCTTCACGAATATGGCGCCGGCTTCGGCCGCGCCGCGCCGCCGCAGAACCGCCGCCGCGCCCTCGACCGCGCATCGCCTGATATAGGCGGCGACCCAGATATCGGCGCGCAAACGCATCGGGTTCAGCGCGCGGCGGCGTTCGCCGCCGCATTCAGCCGCTGGACGAGCCTGGGCGTGATCGCGCCCGAAGCGGTCACGCCGTGCGCGCGCTCGAACTGCGCGATCGCCTGGAGCGTCGAAGCGCCCGCCACGCCATCGGGCCTGATCGGAAAGCCGAGCTTGACCAGCGCGTTCTGCGCCGCGAGGGTCAGCGGCGCGCCCTCCCGGGCGGCGTCGCTGCGCAGGAGAGCGCGGATCGGATCGCCGCCGCGCGCGGGCGGCGACGGCATCGCGCCGCCGAGCCCGGCCGGGCGGACCGGCGGCTGGGCGATCGTCGAGGCGGCTTGGACGCCGGCGGCGGGCGCCGGCGACGGGCGCTCGACGTCGGTCGCGGCCGGCGCCGGCGCGGCGTAGAACGGGGCGGCGCGTTTTTCCTTCTGCATGACGAGCGCGTTGATCACGATGCCGGTCAGGATCGCGGCCAGCGCCGCGCCGGCGATGGTGCGCGCGGGCCGCGACAGCAGCGGGCGCAGGAGCGAGGCGACGACGCCGTCCGCGCCCTTCCGGGCGGCGCGCCGCGCGGGGCGGGACAGAACGGAATCGTTGTGGGAACGGGCGAGCGCTTCAGGCAATTCGCTTCTCTTTGTTGGCGTGGCGCGGGACCGGGAACAAAGCGCCGCCGGTCAGGGCGACCGGCACGGGACGACTGAGGCTCGACAGCGCCTCGATCGGGGCGGGCTTCGGATCGCTCGGCGCCTTGTCGCGACAATCGAGCGGCAATCTGAACGCGATCCGCGTGCCCTGGGCGACCACGCTCTCGAGCCGGACGGAGCCTCCGTGCAGCCCGACCAGCCCGCGCACCAGGGAAAGGCCGAGCCCGGTGCCCTCGAACATCCGGTCGTAGGACGACCGCGCCTGGAAGAACGGCTTGCCGAGCTTGGCGAAATGGCCGGGGGCGATGCCGATGCCGGTGTCTTCGACGCAGACGACGAGGCACTCGGCCTCGACCCAGGCGCCGATGGTTACGCGCCCGCCGGGCTTGGTGAACTTGACCGCGTTCGACAGGAGGTTGATCACGATCTGCCGGAAGGAACGCTTGTCGGCGACGATTTGCCCCGGCGTCTCGACAGCCGCCTGGATCAGCGCGACGCCGCCCTCGTCCGCCTTGAGCCGCAGCATGTCGCAGCATGACGCGATCAGGGGTCCGACTTCAAACGGCTCGGGCGTGATCGCGAATCGTCCGGCCTCGATCTTCGACATGTCGAGGATCATATTGACGACGGACAGGAGATGTTCGGCCGAATCGTGGATGATGCCGGCGTATTCGCGCTGCTTGGCGGCGTCGCGCGGCGCCAGCTCGGCGCTGCCGAGAATCTCCGAAAAGCCGATGATTGCGTTCAGCGGCGTGCGCAGCTCGTGGCTCACGTTGGCGAGCAGGCGATCGGTCCACGACCGTTCGCCGTCGCCGTCCGCGCCCTCGGCGCGGCTCCAGGCGTCGGCGTCTCCCCCGACATTGTCGACGAGGCAGACGACGGCGGTTCCAGCCGGCTCGCCGGCGCCCCCCGCGGGCGCCAGGCAGCGGTGGATGCGCAGCGCCGCCGCGGCGAAGACCGGCTCGTCGAAATCGAGGCCGCCCTTGAAGCGCAGCCCGGTGCGCAATTTCAGGCTGATCGCTATCGCGCCGTCCGACCGCAGGGCGGAGTCGACGGCGCGCAGGAGCGATGGGCGATCGCCGACATGGACGCGATCGAGAAAGCCGCGTCCGAACAGATCTTCGGGTTCGAGCGCGAACAGTCGCCGCGCGTCGCCGCTGAGCGACAGCACCGCCCCCGCGTGATCGACGCGCAGGATGAGATCGTCGCGGTCGCGCGCGATCGCGCGATTCGAGTCCGGCGCGGCGCGACCGCGCCGGCCCGCCGCGCGGATCTTCCAGCCGCCGACCGCGAGCGCCACGCCGTAGGGCGCCGCGGCGGCGAGCCCGGTCGCCAGCGCGCCGGACGCGCCGCCGCCAATATGGATCAGGCCGGCGCGGGCCATGCCGAGAAGCCCAAGGAGCGCCGATGTCGCAAAAGCCGCGCCGAACCTCAGCAGCATCGAGAGCGCGAGGAACGGTCTGCCCCGCGCGAATTCGGCCGCCGCGGGCGGCGCGCCGGACTGGATCCGACCCGCGACCCGCCGCCGGATGACATCGAGAAATGACACGAACGCGCTCCAGGATCGCCCGTCGACACTGCGATCGAGACCGCAGGATTCCAGTCCAGCATTAAATCAACGCTAAGAATCTTCGAACGGAAGCGCGCCTTGACGGAGGGCCGGGACGATCCGGGGTTTTGCCTTCCGACATGGTTGACAAAGCGTTGCACGGCCGCGGCCGCCCGCGCCGGCCCGAATCCTTGTTCAAGCATTAACCCGAAGCGGTAAATTCGACCTGAAATGTCGACGCGACATTGGCGGCGCCATGCCTACTGTCCCCGTGTTGGTGGCGCCGTAGCGAGGCGCTCGTTCGACTCGAGGCTCCGACATGATGTTTCTGCTCCGCTCGGCGTTCTGGCTCAGCATCGTCTTCGCGCACATGCCGCTCGACCAGGGCGAGGCGTTGCGCGCCATCGAGGCGACGCGCGGCGTCGCGCTGACCGGCGCCGCCAGTTGCATGGCGGATATTGCGGCGTGCCGGGCCGTCCTGAGCGCGGCGGCCGGCGTCGCGCCCGCCCCGGCCGCACTGCGGCCCGCGGGCCCGGCGCCCCACGCCGGTTCCAATACGAAGGGCGGTCGGTCGTCGATCAATTCGCTGAGCGCGAGCGATCTGGCGCCGCCGTGGCGCGGCCCCGGGGCCAGATCGGGCGCATGATTCTCGCCGCGCGCTCTGGCGCGGCGCCGGCGCGACCCGATATAGAGAGCGGGACTTCGACGAGAGAGACCGCTCTGCCCAGCCTCGACGACATCCGCGGCGACTTCGCCTTCCTCGACGATTGGGAGGACCGCTATCGCTACATACTCGAGCTCGGCCGCACGCTCGAACCTCTGAGCGAGGCCGCCCACAACGACGCCAACAAGGTGCGCGGCTGCGTCAGCCAGGTCTGGCTCGAGCTCGGCCGCGCCAGGAATTCGGCGGACGAGCCGGTCCTGCGCTATCGCGGCGACAGCGATTCGCATCTGGTGCGCGGGCTCATCGCGATCGCGCTGGCGCTCTATTCGGATCGCACCGCGCGCGAAATCCTGTCGTCCGACGCTTCGGCGTTCTTCCGCGAACTCGGCCTCGAGCAACACCTGACGCCGCAGCGCTCCAACGGCGTGCGCGCGATGATCGAGCGCATCCGCGCCGACGCGGCGGCCGCGCTGGCCGCCTGAACCGGCGGACCGCGCGGCGAAAGGCTCGCGCAAGCCAGCGCGTCCATGGTCGGCTGGTCGCGCGCCGGGTCTCCCGCGTCGCGACCCGCGCGCCGCCGGCGTCCGCTTCGCCGCCCTGCCGCCGCCAACGAGGACCGTCGAATGATCTTTGCGCTTCCCATCATCGGCAAGGTCCTTGCCGGCTTCGCGGCCTCCGAGGCCAGCGCCGGCGCCGCAGTGGCGCAGAAGGTCGGCGCGCGCGCCGTCACGGCCGCCGGCGCCGCGGCCGATCCGGCCGATTTCGCGGTGACGCTCGACAATCTCGACCGCAAGGCCGCCGCGAAAGCCGCCCAGAACGGCCCGTTCGACCCCGCCAAAATCTGAATCGCGCGGCCGAGGATCGACCGGACGCCCGCAGGCAAGACGCGCGGCCCGGGTCGAAGCCGGCTCGCGCGCGCCCGGACATTCGATTGTCAGGGATCGCGCCTCTCTGCTATGAATCGGGGCGAAGCGGGAGGAGCCGAGATGGCGTTTGCGCGGGCCAATGGCGGGGTCGTCCACTTCGCCGACGAAGGTCCGCGCGCCGCCCGCCCGATCGTCTTCGCCAATTCTCTGGGCACCGATTTCCGCATCTGGGACGAGATCGCCCGCCCGCTGGCGCAGAACGCGCGCGTCATCCGCTATGACAAGCGCGGGCACGGCCTTTCCGAGTCGAGACCGGGCGCCGCCGCAATCGCCGATTTCGCCCTCGACCTCGCGGCTCTCCTCGACGCGCTCGAGGCGCGCGCGGCATTGGTGGTCGGCCTGTCGATCGGCGGCATGATCGCCCAGGAGCTCTACCGGCTGCGTCCCGACCTCGTCGCGGCGCTCGTCCTGTGCGACACCGCCCATCGCATCGGCACGCCGGACTTCTGGGCGGCGCGGATCGGCGCGATCGAGGCGGGCGGCCTCGAATCGATCGCCGACGGGATCATGCAGCGCTGGTTCACTCCCGGCTACCGCGCGACCCGCGCCGATGCGCTGACCGGCTGGCGCGCGATGCTGACCCGCACGCCGCAGGCGGGCTATCTGATCGCCTGCGGCGCGATCCGCGACGCGGACCTGACGCAGCACGCCAAGGCGATCCGCGCGCCGACGCTGTGCGTCGTGGGCGATCAGGACGGTTCGACCCCGGTCGAGCTGGTCCGCGAACTCGCCGGGCTCGTGCCGGGATCGAAGTTCGAGATCATCGCCGACGCCGGCCACATCCCCTGCATAGAGCGGCCGGCAGCCCTGCTCGGGCTGATCGACGCGCATCGCAAGGCCTTCGCGCCGTGAGCGAGGCCGAGAAGGGCGCACGCTACGTCACCGGCGTTTCGACGCGCCGGGCGGTTCTCGGCGACGCGCATGTCGATCGGGCGTCCGCCGCGACGACGCCGTTCGACGAGCCGTTCCAGACTTTCATCACCGAGGGCGCCTGGGGATCGGTCTGGTCGCGGCCGCAGCTGACCCGGCGTGAGCGCTCGATCGTGACGCTGGCGCTGCTCGCCGCGCTCGGCCATGACGAGGAAGTGGCGATGCACACGCGCGCCACGCTCAACACCGGGGCGACGCCGGAGGACATCCGGGAGGCGCTGCTGCACGTCGCGGTCTATGCGGGGGCGCCGGCGGCCAACCGGGCGTTCAAGATCGTCAAGAAGACCCTCGCCGAAATGGCCGAGGCCGCCGGGAAATAGCGCGCGACGAAGGGGCGACGCCGATGGGCGATCAGGGTTCGTTCTATCAACGCGACCGCGGCTGGCATCCGCCGCCGCTGACCCCGCAGTACAAGACCTCCGTGCTGCGCTCGCCGCAGCGCGCGTTGCTCTCGCTGGAGAACACGATTTCGGAAATGACCGGCCCCGTCTTCGGGCACGGCGTGATCGGGCAATTCGACAACGACCTCATCCGCAACTGGGCCGGGACGGGCGACCCGATCGGGCCGCGCATCCTCGTCCATGGCCGGGTGCTCGACGAGCACGGCCGCGGCGTGCCCGGCGCGCTGCTCGAATTCTGGCAGGCCAACGCGGGCGGCCGCTATCGTCACCAGAAGGAGAGCTACATCGCCGCGCTGGATCCCAATTTCGGCGGCTGCGGGCGGACGATCGCCGACGAGCACGGCGGCTACGAGTTCCGCACCATCAGGCCGGGCCCCTATCCGTGGCCCAACCGCGTCAACGACTGGCGGCCGGCCCACATCCATTTCTCGGTGTTCGGCCACGCGTTCGCCCAGCGGCTGATCACCCAGATGTATTTCGAGGGCGATCCGATGATCTGGCAGTGCCCGATCGTCATGGGGATTCCCGACCGCAGCGCGGTGGAGACGCTCGTCGCCGCGCTCGACCGGTCCGCCGCGCTGCACATGGATGCGCTCGCCTACAAGTTCGATATCGTGCTGCGCGGGCGCCGCGCGACGCTGTTCGAGAACCGTATGGAGGGCAATTGATGGTCCAGCGCCTCGATCGCCTCAGGGAATCGCCGTCGCAGACGGCGGGGCCCTACATCCATATCGGGGCGACTCCCAATCACGCCGGGATCGAAATGTACGGCAATGCCGGCGATCTCGGCCGGACCATGATCGCCCCGGAGGCGAAAGGCGAACGCATCGCCATCGCCGGCCATGTGTTCGACGGCGCCGGCGCGCCGCTGACCGACGCGCTGGTCGAGATCTGGCAGGCCGACGCCGCCGGCCTCTACAACAGTCCGGCGGAAAGGCGCGGCAAGGCGGATCCCGCCTTCGCCGGCTGGGGCCGGCAGCCGACCGACGGGGTCACCGGGCTCTATCGGTTCGATACGATCAAGCCCGGCCGCGCGCCCTTCGTCGACGGCCGCCTGATGGCGCCGCACGTCACGTTCTGGATCGTCGCCCGCGGCATCAATCTCGGGCTGCACACGCGGATGTATTTTTCCGATGAAGCGGCGGCGAACGCCGAGTGTCCGGTGCTCGCCCGCGTCGAACACAAGCGCCGGGTCGCGACCCTCATCGCCGCGCGCGGCGAGGAGCGCGGCCGGCCGGTCTACACGTTCGACATCCGGCTGCAGGGCGAGCAGGAAACGATTTTCTTCGACATCTGACGGCGGGCCGATGACCGTTTCCGCGTTCGACAGCCCGATCCTGTCGGCCCTCGTCAGCGACGCGGAAGTGGCGGCGCATTTCTCCGAGGCGGCCGACATCGGCGCGATGCTCGCCTTCGAGAGCGCGCTCGCGCGTGCCCAGGCGTCCGCGGGCCTCGTGCCCGTCGAAGCCGCCGCGCGGATCGCCGCCGTCTGCGAGGCCTTCGTCCCCGACGCCGCGGCCCTGGCCGCGGGCGCCGCGCGCGACGGCGTCGTCGCGCCCGCGCTGGTCAGACAGTTGCGCGCGCAGGTCGGCGCGCCGCACGACGCCCATGTCCATCGCGGCGCGACCAGCCAGGACGTCATCGACACCAGCCTCGTCCTCCGCCTGCAGCCGGTCCTCGCCGTGCTGGAGGGCCGGCTGCGGGGGCTCGTCGAATCGCTGCGCGCGCTGGAGGCGAGCCAGGGCGCGATTGCGCTGATGGGGCGCACCCGCATGCAGCGCGCCCTGCCGATCCGCGCCGCCGACAAGCTGCGCGGCTGGCGCGAGCCGCTGGAGCGCCATGTCGCGCGGCTCGGCGAGATGCGCCCGCGCCTCCTCGTCGTCCAGTTCGGCGGCGCCGTCGGCGTGCGCGGCGATCTCGACGGCAAGGGCGAGGCGATCGTCGCCGAACTCGCGCGCCTCCTGGGGCTCGGCGCGGGCCCGTGCTGGCAGGTCGAGCGCGACGGGCTCGCCGAACTCGCGTCCTGGGCCTCGCTGGTCGCCGGCGCGCTCGGCAAGATCGGCGCGGATGTCGCGCTGATGGCGCAGAACGAAGTGGGCGAGGTTCGCCTCGCCGAGGGCGGCGGCTCCTCCGCGATGCCGCACAAGTCCAATCCGGTGCGCGCCGAAGTCCTCGTCGCGCTCGCGCGCTTCAACGCCGCCCTGCTGGGCGCGCAGCATCAGGCGCTGGTGCACGAGAACGAGCGTTCCGGCGCGGCCTGGACGCTCGAATGGCTGGTCCTGCCGCAGATGATCGCGGCGACCGGCGCGGCGCTGCGCCACGCGGGCGCGCTTTGCGCGGGGTTGCGGTTCGTCGAGAGGGCGTGACCGGGCGCAGGCGCGCGGTTCAGCGATCGCGGCGGATATAGTCGACGAAGGCGAAGTCGGCCTCGTCGCGGTCGGTCCGCGCGCCGCGCTCGCGCGCGACCTCGCGCCACCGGGCCGGATCGATGGCGGGAAAGACGGTCTCGCCCGCCGGGGCGAGGTCCACTTCGGTGACGAACAGCCGGTCGGCGCGATCGATGGTCTGGCGGTAAATCTCGCCGCCGCCCGCCACGATGATCTCGTCGGCGCCGGTCGCGCGGGCAAGCGCCGCGGCGCGCGAAAGGGCCGCGTCGACGTCGCTGGCCACATGCGCTCCGGGCCCCGCGAAGTCCGGGTCGCGGGTGACGACCACGGTCTCCCGGCCCGGCAGCGGCCTGCCTATCGATTGGTAGGTCTTGCGGCCCATGACCAGGGGCTTGCCCCAGGTCAGCGCCCGGAACCGCTTCATATCGGTGGCAAGCTTCCAGATGAGATGGTTGTCGGCCCCGATCACGCCATTGCGCGCGACGGCGGCGACCAGGGCGATCCACGGCCCGTTCAAACCGCCACCGGCGCCTTGATCGCCGGCCAGGGATCGTAGCCCACGAAGGCGACGTCCTCATAGGTCACGTCGAACAGCGACGTCGCCGGCCTGAGCTCCAGCCGCGGCAGCGCGCGCGGCGTTCGCGCGAGTTGCTCGCGCGCCTGGTCGACGTGATTGAGATAGAGATGCGCGTCGCCGAACGTATGGACGAATTCGCCGACCCCGAGGCCGCTCGCCTGCGCGATCAGATGGGTCAGCAGCGCATAGCTGGCGATGTTGAACGGCACGCCGAGAAACAGATCGGCCGAACGCTGGTAGAGCTGGCACGAGAGCCGGCCGTCGGCGACGTAGAACTGAAACAGGCAATGGCACGGCGCCAGTTTCATCGCGTCGAGCTCGCCGACGTTCCAGGCGGAGACGACGAGCCGGCGCGAATCGGGATTGCGCGCGATTTCGGCGAGCAGATGGGCGATCTGGTCGTGGACGCGGCCATCGGCGCCGCGCCAGGCGCGCCATTGCCGGCCGTAGACCGGACCGAGATCGCCGTTCGCGTCCGCCCATTCGTCCCAGATGCGAACGCCGTTCGCCTGGAGGTAGCCGACATTGGTGTCGCCGCTGAGGAACCAGACGAGTTCGTGGACGATGGATTTCAGATGCAGGCGCTTGGTCGTGACGAGCGGGAAGCCTTCGTCGAGATCGAAGCGCAATTGCCGCCCGAACAGCGACCGGACGCCGGTGCCGGTGCGGTCGCCCTTGACGACGCCGGCGTGGAGCGCTTCAGCCAGAAGATCGAGATAGGCGCGCATGGGGCGGTCCGGCGTGTCCATCTCGCGGCGACGGGGAGACGGCGACCCGACCGCGCGACGATTCAGCGCCGGCGGCGCTCGTCTATCGGGGAATTGCGCGCTTGGAGCAAGACCGCGCGCGGCCGACCGCCGTGCCGAACCCATGGATTTCGCCACACGCCCGCGCCCCGCCGCTGTGGAGGAAGCGGCAGCCCGGCGTCGGCTCAGTGCAGACTGACGGTCTGAAGCTGGTTTTCCCAGGCGTTGGCGATCGCCGCATCGCGCGAATCGGTCAGCATGATCGGCGTGCCGTCGGCGCCGAGAAGCGCATAGAGCTCCAGCCCAGGACGAATCGCGGGCGCCTGGGGAAACAGACGCTGGGCGTCCTCGGACCGGATCGTCTTGACGTAAGCCAACGCGCCGCCGCCCAGATGCGCGAATTCCTGGAGCGTCAGGGTCGGTCGATCGTCGGTCGGGCGGTTCATGTCTCTCACTCCTTGAAAGGCGGTCCACCTGGACCCGCCCATCGGCGCGCACCATCAGTCTCGCGCCAATATGTTAATTCTTCTGACTACCCGGTCCGGCTCGGGCCGCGCCAGATCGATCGAAAGAAGTCCATTCGCAAGTTCCGCGCCGAGCACTTCCATCCCGTCGGCGAGCAGGAAACTGCGCTGGAATTGCCGCGCGGCGATCCCGCGATGCACAAAACAGCGCGTCTTGTCCTCTTGCTGGCGACCCCGGATGAGGAGCTGGTTCTCCTCCTGGGTGACCTCGATCTGATCCCGGCTGAAACCCGCCACCGCCAGGGTGATCCGAAGCGATTCCGGCGCCGTTTCCGAACGGGCGATTCTCTCGATGTTATAGGGAGGATAGCCGTCGGACGCCGTCTTCGAGACCTTGTCGAGCGCCCGCTCGATCTCGTCGAAACCCAGCAGGAACGGAGAACTCAATGCAGCCACGCGCACCATGATCGAAGCCCTTCAGGCGCTTCACGGCCGAAGCCTCCGCTCAGGAAGCGCCTCGGCCGCCCGCTCAAGCAAACCGGCGCCCGACCGAGCGCCCCCGTGCTGGCAATATGGTCATCCCGCGGGACGGTTCAAGCCCGGCGACCCGGGCGGGCGCCCGCCGAAGACGCGGGAGGCGCGAGGCTTGCTAATCTGGTCGAAGCTCATAAACCAATCGCTCCCGGGATGGTCCGTCGCGTCGCCGCCGACCGCGGTTCGGCGCGTCGGACCCGCCCGGGCCGATCGGAGAGCCGAAAATCCATGGAATGGTCGGGCCAGCAGCAATCGGCTCTCGACCGGGTCGGCCGCTGGCTGCGCGCTGGCGAACCGCAGGTCTTCCGGCTGTTCGGCTTCGCCGGCGTCGGCAAGACGACGCTCGCCCGCCACATAGCCGAGGGGGCCCAGGGCGAGGCGGCCTTCGCCGCCTTCACGGGAAAGGCGGCGCTGGTGATGCGCGCCAAGGGCTGCGCCGGCGCCACCACCATTCACGCGCTGATCTATCGCGCCACCGAGGCGGACGACGGCGCGCCCAGGTTCACGCTGAACCATGACGGGCCGGCCTCCCGCGCCGGGCTGATCGTGATCGACGAATGCTCGATGGTCGATGCGGAACTCGGCCGCGACCTCCTTTCGTTCGACAAGCCGATCCTCGTTCTCGGCGATCCCGCTCAACTGCCTCCGGTCAAGGGCGGCGGCTTCTTCACCGAGGTCGAACCCGACATCATGCTGACGGAAATTCACCGGCAGGCGAAGGACGATCCGATCATCCGACTGTCCGCGGCGGTGCGCGCCGGCGCCCGGCTGGCCTATGGGCGCTACGGCGAATCGCAGGTCATCGGCCGCGACGAGATCGAACCGGACCGGGTGCTGGAGGCCGATCAGGTGCTGGTCGGCCTGAACCGGACGCGCCGACTCTACAACCGGCGCATCCGCGATCTCCTCGGCATGAAGGAGACGCTTCCGCTGGCGGGCGATCGGCTCGTCTGCCTGCGCAACGACCGCGCCAAGGGATTGATCAACGGCGGCCTCTGGCGCGTCGACTCCCTGCAGGGGATGCGCAAGGATTTCGTCCGCATGACGCTGACCCCGGAGGACGGGGCTGGCCGATCGCGCGTCAAGGTCGCCGTGCTGAGGCAGTTCTTCGAAGGCGGGGAGCAGGACCTCGCCTATCCGCAGCGGCGCGAATCCGATGAATTCGATTTCGGCTATGCGCTGACCGTCCACAAGGCGCAGGGGTCGCAATGGGACGACGTCATCCTGTTCGACGAGAGCAACGCCTTCGGCGAACACCGTAACCGGTGGCTGTATACCGGCCTGACCCGCGCGGCCCGCCGCGTCACGATCGTGCGGTGACCCAGGACCCCTCGGCAGACTGACGGTGGCCAAAAGCCGAAACTCATGCCAATATCGACCGAAGTGGTCTGGGAATTCAGTCGATTCGCGATCGGCGCCGCCTCGGCGCCGACATTTCCCCGTCGTCGCGCGCCGACCGAACCTCTTCTCGTGGTTTGTGCTGGTTAGGAATATCTGATGGCCACTCGTCCCTTCGAAGCCAAGCCCGCGGCGCAGTCGTCGGCCGCCAAGCAACCGATGGCCGAAATTCGTGCGGGAGCACAGAGAGCCATGAAGCCTGCAATGATTCTGGTCGGCGCCGACAAGGGGGGCGTCGGCAAGACGACCGTCGCGCGCGCCCTGGCGGACTATCTGACCGGAAAGAACATCCTGACGCGCGCGTTCGACACGGAGAGCCCGCGCGGCACGCTGAAGCGGTTTCACGGCGACATGACGGAAATCGTCGACATCGACTCGACGTCCGACCAGATGAAGATCATCGATACGCTGAACACCACGCAGGTGAAGGTCTCGATCATCGACACTCGCGCCGGCGCTCTGGCGCGCACGCTGCGGGCGCTGCGCGACGTGGGATTCTTCGATGCGGTGCGCGACGGGCAGTTCACCTTCATTCTGTTCCACGTTCTCGGGCCGTCGATCTCCTCGCTCGATGAGATTGCGGAGACCGCGCCCTTCGTCGCCAACGCCGACTATTTTCTCGTCAAGAACCACGTCAACGATTCGACCTTCTTCGAATGGGACCCCGAAACCTATCGGCACTATTTTTCGCAGACGCGCAGCGCCGGCGACGTGACGATTCCCAAGCTGAGCGAAATGGCCTACGAGCAGGTCGAGATCGCCGGCACGCCGTTCTCGACCTTCGTCGCGGACAAGACCGAGGATGGCCGGCCGGCCGGCCATTCCTTCGTGCTGCGCGGCTACGTCCGGACCTGGCAGGCCAAGATCGCCGAGGAATTCGAGCGCATCGGCCTGCTCGACCTCATCGCGGGCGCCTCGCACAAGAAGTAAGCGCCCGGCGGCCCGGCGATGGCGCAGAGGACCAGGGTCTATATCGTCTGTTCGCCCCACAAGAGAACCGGCACGACGACGACCGCGCGACTGCTGACCGATTATTTCATCGTCAACGGCAAGGACTTCCTCGGCTTCGACACCGATCCGCGCGAGCCCGACTATGGCGCGCGGTTCCCCGAGGCGGTGACCGTCGTCGACGCCACCAGGGTCGAGGGCCAGGTCGCGCTGTTCGACCGGCTGCTCGTCGCTGACGAAACGCCGAAAATCGTCGATGTATGGCATCGCTCCTATGCGACGTTCGTAACGACGATCGACGAGATCGGCTTCATGGACGAGGCGCGGCGACGCATGATCCAGCCGATCGTGCTGTTTCACGCGGATTCGGGCGCCGATTCGCTCGCCGCCGCGCTCGCGCTGGAGCGGCGATGGCAGGATCTGTGCATCGCGGTGGTGACCAACAAGGGCGCGGCGCCGCTCGGACAGGACGCGCTGGACATACTCGCCCGGTTTCCGTCGTCGCGGCGGTTCGTCATCGGCGCGCTCGACGCGGAGAGCCTGGCGCAGTTCGAGTCGGCCGAGTTCTCGATCGCGCAATTCCTGCTGACGCCGCCCGCGGATCTGTCGATCGTCGTGCGCACCGCATTGCGCGCCTGGGCGGTTTCGATCTTCGCCCAGTTCCGCACGTTCGAGATGCAGCTCGCGATGGAGGGCGCGCAGTTCCTGTAGGCGGAATCGCGGAGCGCCGCCGCGCCGCGCCCAGGCGGCTCTGCGAGCCCGGTCGGCGCGTCGGCGAGCTCGGGGGGCCCCCGGCGTGCGCCCGTTACTTCCCGGCCCCCAGCCCGACATGGACGGCGTAGGCGACAACGCCGACCGCCGCGATCAGCACGACGACCCAGATCAGGTAGAACGAGGCGGTGCGGCCCGGGGCGGTGCGCAGCGCCCGCATCCCGGATGCCGGCGCGTCGGGTCCCTGGCCGGCCAGGGTCGCCGCCGCGAGATGGCGGTAGGTCGCCAGCCGGCGCTCCGTGCTCTCGCCGATGATATAGGCCCGCGCCTCCGCCTCGTTCGGCGGCCGCCCGGTCGACTTGATGAAATCCTGGAGCCAGGCGCGCTTGTTCTGCTTGTAGATGGAATAGGCGACGAGGCCGGCCACCTCGCCTTCGACCTTGACGAGGCTGTCGAAGATCGTGTTGCGTTCCGCCTCCGCCGCGTCGGCGCCCGCCTCGCTTGCGATTTCGCCGCTCCTCGGCAAGCCCGTCTGGTTCCAGGACTCGGCGCCCCGCGCCTCGTTTTGTGCATCGACGGACATTGTCGTCATCCCCGAATCAGCCGGCCGGCGGACACCTACCTATACCACTGCGCGAATGGATAGAACAAGGTTCGGCGGCGCGGCGGCGCCGGCGCCGCCCGTCGATCCAGGCCGGCTCGGGCGCCGTCGGACCGGCCGCGGGCGGGCTTTTGGACTCAGCCGGCCAATTCCCCCGCGCGCCGGTGCGCGGCGGCCAGCGCGCGGCGCATCAGCGCCGCGAGGCCGTCGGGCGCGCGCAGCACGCCGAGCGCGGCCGCCGTCGTGCCTCCGGGCGACGTCACATTCTCGCGCAGGCGCGCCGCCGTCACGTCCGGCTCGCGATGCATGAGCTCGCCGGCGCCCTCGACGGTGGCGCGCGCGAGCCGCATCGCCAGGTCCTCGGCGAGCCCGAGCGCCGCGCCAGCTTCCGCGATCGCCTCGACGAGCGCGAAGACATAGGCGGGACCCGAGCCGGACACCGCCGTCACCGCGTCGATCAGGCCCTCGTCGGGCAGCCATTCGAACCGGCCGACGGCCGACAGCAGCGTCTTCGTCGTCTCCCGCTGGGCCGGCGTGACGTCCGCGCTGGCGGCGGCGCCCGTCACGCCGCGGCCGACCGCCGCCGGGGTGTTTGGCATCGCGCGCACGAATGCGCCGGCGCCCGGCAGTCGCGCCCGAAGGTCGGCAATCGTCTTGCCCGCGACGATCGAGATCACCAGCGTGTCTTTCCCGGCGAGTCCGGCCAGTTCGGGCGCGGCGGCGTCGAGCATCTGCGGCTTGACCGCGAGGATCAGCGCTTCGGGCGGCCGGCGGGCGGCGCCGTCCGGATTGAGCGCGAAGCCGCGCGCGCCGGCGAGCGCAGCCAGTCCCGGCGAAGGCGCGGGGTCGATCACGACGACGCCGGCGGGCGGCAGGCCGCGGGCGAGCCAGCCCTCGAGCAGGGCGCCGCCCATCTTGCCGGCGCCGACGAGGGCGAGCGAGCGCGGCCATTGCGTCATTTCGGGGCCTCCGGCCGCAGCGTTCAGGCGTTGCCCTGCGTCTCGAACATGGCGAGCTCCAGCGCCTCGCGCGCGCCCTTGCCGGCCCACAGGACGAACTGGAATGCCTGGTAGTAGTTCTCGCACGCCTTCAGCGCCTCGTGGACGATCCGGCCGCATTGGGCGTCATTGGGCTGCGCGCCGCCGGCCAGGATCAGCGAATGGCGGAACATGACGATGTCCTCGTTGCTCCACAGATCGAAATGGCCGATCCACAATTGCTCGTTGATCATCTGGGCCAGCGCCGAGATCTCGCTGCGCCGGCGGGCGGGAATCTTGAGGTCGAACGAACAGCCGACGTGAAGCGATTCGACCTGCGGCAGCCAGGTGAAGGCGACTTCGTATTGGGTCCAGAGGCCCGAGACGAGGATGGATATTTCGTCCTCGTCGGCCCGGTCGAACGCCCAGTCGTTGAGCGCGGCGAGGCGCTCGACCACGTCGACCGGATGCTCGGCGCGGTCGGCGACACCAATGTGGCTGGGGGTCATGCGGGGCCTTCGGAGTGCGATGGAGCCGGACGCGGGATCACGCTTGCTGCAACCGGGCGATCGGCGTGCGCCGAATCACCCGCCTCGACCATAACCGCCGAGGAGTCCCTCGAACAAGCGCTGCAACTTCGCGAATTCGCGACCGCGCGTAAACCTCCGTCGCGCGTCATCCACAGAATCTGCGAAACGAATCAAGGCTGTGGCGTCGGCCCAGCGGATTGAGTCGAAGTTGAGTCCAATTTCGCCTCGAGCGCGGCGACGCGCTCGCGCAATCGGTCGTTTTCGGCCCGCGCCAGCGCCGCCATCTCGCGCACCGCCTCGAATTCATCGCGCATGACGACGTCCATTCCGGCGAGCAGCCGCTCGAACTGGGAGCGCAGCGCGGTGTCGACCTCGCGCCGCGCGCCCTCGGCCAGACCCGCCGCATCGGTCATCAGTCGGGAGAGGTCGTCGAAGAAACGGCTGCGGGTCTGCGGCATGGGCTGGCTCCGTAAATCGGGCGGGCGGGGATCGCACGGCTATCTGGAGCCCGCCGCCGGCGGATGCAAGACCCGGCCCGCCGGGAACCCGCGCGGCCAGAGACGGCCGCGCCGGCGCGACCGGCGCCCGAAGCAGCCTCCGCTAGCGGCGGCGCGCGCTCGGGCGCGGGGAGGCGCCGGAGGCCAGGAGGAGCTTGCGATATTCGTCGCGCCGCTCGTGGATCGAGGCGATCACGACGCCCATCGGCACGCCGATGTCGACGAGGACGGCCTCGGACAATTGGAGGCTGGCTTCGATCGTCTCGGGGACGGCGTCGGTGACGCCCAGTTCGTAGAGCGCCTTGGCGTGGGCCGCGTCGCGCGCGCGCGCCACCAGCGTGATGTCGGCGCGCAGGGCGCGCGCGGCCTCGACGACCGCTTCGTTGGCGCGCGGCGCGTCCATCGTGACGACCAGCGCGCGCGCCCTGTCGATGCCGCAGCGGCGAAGGAACTCCGGGCGCGTGGCGTCGCCGAAATAGATCGGCTTGCCCGCCTGCCGCTGGCGCGCGATCGACCGCGCGTCCGAATCGACCGCGATGTAGGGAATGTTGTGCCGGTCGAGCATTTCGCCGATCAGCGTCCCGACGCGGCCGTAGCCCACGATGATGACGCGATGGCCCTCGTCCTCGGGCGGCGGCTCCATCGCCTCCGGCGAAAGGCCGGGCGGCGGCAGGCGGCCGGCCAGCAATTCGCCGAGTCTGGCGAGCGCCGGCGTCGCCAGCATGGTCAGGGTGACGGCGACCAGCACGGTCTGGCCGACCTTCGGCGCGACCACCTGGCCCGCGACGGCGGCGCCGATCATCACGAAGGCGAATTCGCCGCCGGGCCCCAGCAGCAACGCGACCTCGCGCGCCACGCGCGCCGGCAGGCGGAAGGCGCGACCGAGGACGAGCAGCGCGACCGCCTTGGCGGCCACGATGGCGCCGGCGATCAGCAGGATCGGCAGGGGCCGGGCGATCAGCAGCGACAGATCGAGTCCGGCGCCGACCGCGACGAAGAACAGCCCGAGCAGAAGGCCCTTGAAAGGCTCGATCGTCACCTCGACCTCGCGCCGATACTCGGTCTCGGCGAGCAGCAGCCCGGCGACGAAGGCGCCGAGCGCCATCGAGAGGCCGCTGATCGCCGCGATCAGCCCGGTGCCGAGCACCACCAGCAGGCAGGCGGCCATGAAGAATTCGGTGCTCCGCGTCATGGCGACCGAATGGAACAGCGGGCGCAGCACGAGCCGGCCGAGCACGATCAGCCCCGACAGCGCGAGCGCCGCGGGCGCGAGCGTCAGGGCGAGGCCGAGCTCCAGGCCGTTCTCCCGGCTGCCGACCAGCATCGTGACCATGAACAGCAGCGGCGCCACCGCGAGATCCTGGAACAGCAGCACCGCGAAGCTGACCCGCCCGGCCGCCAGGTTCAGGCGCTTGCGTTCGGCGAGCACGGGAATGATCAGGGCGGTCGAGGACATCGAAAGCGCCGCCCCGATCACCAGCGCGGCGACGGGCGGCTGCCCGAGCCAGAGGACGACGGCGCCGAGCAGCAGCGACGACAGGACGACCTGGGCCAAGCCCAGCCCGAACACGAGCCGGCGCATCCTGGTCAGTCGCTCGAACGACAGTTCGAGACCCATCATGAACAGGAGGAACACGACGCCGAACGCCGCGACCCGGTCGATCGCCTCGACGTTGGTCAGCGCCAGCGCGTCGAGCCAGGGCGCGCGCGCGGCGAGTCTGCCGAGCCCGAATGGCCCGAGCGCAACGCCGGCCAGCAGGAAGCCGAGCACCGGGCTGATGTGCAGCCGAAAGAACAGCGGCGCCACGATCCCCGCCGTCACGAGGAAGATGAGCGTTTCCTTGTAGACGGCGAGATCGAGGGGTGCGTTCACCCGCGGCTCCGTCGGGGCGTCGCGAGAATCGCGCCCTCGGCCCAGCTTAGAGTATCTGCGATCCGGCGCGACCCCTTCCTCCCGCCCGGCTGGCCCGCATCGTGCAGGCGGTCGCGGCGCGCCGGATCGCGCGCCGGCGCGCGGCGTGATATCAGGCGCGATCGAGAGACGAAGGAGCCCTCGCCGTGAACCCCCCAGCCCATCAGACCGAAATCCTCGCCACGATGCGGCTCGCGCCGGTCATCCCCGTGCTGACCGTCAGGGACGCCGACGACGGCGTCGCGCAGGCGCGCGCGCTGGTCGCCGGCGGCCTGTTCGCGATCGAAGTGACGTTGCGGACGGCCGGCGCGCTCGCCGCCATCGCCGCGATCCGCCGGTCCGTTCCAGGCGCCGTCGTCGGCGCCGGCACGGTGCTGACCCCGGAGCACATCGTTCAGGCCTGTGAGGCGGGCGCGCGCTTTCTCGTCAGCCCCGGCGCCTCGCCCCGGCTCGCCCAGGCGGCGGCCGCCGCGCCGGTCCCGTTCCTGCCCGGCGTGGCGACCGCCTCGGAGGCGATGACGCTGATGGAGCTCGGCTTCCACGCGTTGAAACTGTTCCCCGCCGAGGCCGCGGGCGGCGCGAAACTCCTCGCCTCGCTCGCCGGGCCGCTGCCCGATCTGCGGTTCTGCCCCACCGGCGGCATCGACCTCGCCAGGGCCCCCAGCTATCTGGCGCTGCCCAACGTGCTGTGCGTCGGCGGCTCCTGGATGCTGTCCAAGACCGCGCTCGCCGCAGGCGATTACGCGGCGGTCGAAACGCTCGCCCGCGAGGCCGCCGCGCTGCGCGCGGCCTAGGAGCGCAGCTGGCCGGCGCCGCGGACGCGGTATTTGAAAGTGCACAGCTGCTCGACGCCGACCGGCCCGCGCGCATGCAGGCGCCCGGTCGCGATGCCGATTTCGGCGCCGAAGCCGAACTCGCCGCCGTCGGCGAATTGCGTGGAGGCGTTGTGCAGGACGATCGCCGAATCGACCTCGCCCAGAAAGCGCTCGGCCGCCGCCGGGTCCCGGGTGACGATGCAGTCGGTGTGGTGCGAGCCGTAGGTCTCGATATGGTCGATCGCGGCGCCGACCCCGTCGACGACGCGGCAGGCGATCACCGAATCGAGATATTCGGTGCGCCAGTCCGCCTCGCTCGCCCGGGTGACGCGCGGATCCGCGGCAAGCGTCGCCTCGTCGCCACGCACCGCACAGCCCGCGTCGAGCAGCGCCTCGACCAGCGGCGCCAGATGGGTCGGCGCGCAGGCGCGGTCGACCAGCAAGGTCTCCGCGGCGCCGCAGACGCCGGTGCGACGAAGCTTCGAGTTGAGGACGATCGCGATCGCTTCGGACAGATCCGCGGCGCGATCGACATAGACGTGGACGATCCCCTCGAGATGGGCGAACACCGGCACGCGCGCGTCCCGCTGCACGCGGGCCACCAGGCTCTTGCCGCCGCGCGGCACAATCACGTCGAGCGCGCCGTCGAGCCCTTCGAGCATCGCGCCGACCGCCTCGCGCGAGGCGAACGGCGCGCGCGAAATCGCCGCCTCGGGCAGGCTGGCGGCGCGCAGCCCGGCGACGAGACAGGCGTGGATCGCGGCCGAGGAATGGAAGCTGTCGGAGCCGCCGCGCAGGACCGCCGCATTGCCGCTCTTCAGGCACAGCGCGCCGGCGTCGGCGGTGACGTTGGGCCGGCTCTCGTAGATGACGCCGACGACCCCGAGCGGCGTGGCGACGCGCTCGATGAGGAGCCCATTGGGCCGCTCGA
>JBEKEI010000024.1:0-39696 GCA_050013915.1 Roseiarcus sp. | reverse complement strand
TGGATATATTTGGAAATGGATTCCTCGCCCGATCGCGCAAAATCAGAGGGTTGCAGGCAAATTGAAGCCCGCGCGGGGCTGCGGCGCGCCGCCGCCCGGCTCTCGGCGCGGGGCGGCGCCCCGAGCCTCGTCGCCCGACAAATCCTTTCGTTTTGGATACATTTGGAAATACATTTTGCGGCCGATCGAGCAAAATCAGAGGATTGCAGGCAAATTGAAGCCCGCGCGGGGCTCTGCGGCGCGCCGCCGTCCGGCCCCCGCGCGCGGCGCCCCGCGCCTTGTCCCCGTCAACCCTGCGCAGGAGATCGTCGAGCCAGGCGTCGAATCCGGCGGCCGATTCGTCCTCGTCGTCGAGAGGCGGCGGCGCCGGACCGCGTTGCGGCAGCGGTCGAACCGGTCGAGCGCGCACCGCAGCCGGTCGATCGCGCCGCGTTCGCCGTCCTCGATGCCGGCGGGCTTCCCGCTCGGCTGCGCCGAGGCAAGCGGCGGGCGGCGGCGCGGGCGTTGCGGGGTCGGGCATGGCGGGGCTCCTGCCGGGGGGACCAATGGTGGGAGAATAGCCGATCATTCTGAATATCGCAACAACATTCTCACATTTCTCTTTTACACTACGATCAGGGCGGCGCAGATGGACCGCCCGGTCGCCCCGGCGGTCGCAGGCCGCGCGGCCGCCGCCGGCTTCGCGCCCGGCGCGCCGAACGTGAGCTTCCACCGTCGGGACGCCAAACGCCGCGCCGACCAGGCCAGCTTCGGCGCCGAGCGCACGCACGCGGCGTTGGCGCAGCCGCGAATGTCGGCTTGGCGTCGGCGCCGCCAATGCCGAGTTCGACGGCGCCCCCTCGGCGAGGTCCCGAAGCCGCATATTCGTCACGCAATCGTTGGCGCCGAACGCGGGCGCCATTGAAGCCCTCCGCCATTTGGCGACGGCGGCGCCTATCGCTCACGGCGTTTTCCATGATCAGCAAATCCATCGAGCGCTCGACCCTCGCCGTCACTGTTCTGGCGCCTGCCGCCGCCCTCGCCGCGTCCGGCGATCCCGGCGCCGGGGCGGGGATGGGTTCGCACAGTCCGGCCTCCCAGCCGACCGCGCCGAAGCAGCGGCAAGGCGCGATGAACGACGACAAGACGGCGCCGGCGGGTCCCGCCCACATGACGAGGGGCGCCGCCGATCCGGCGGCCGCCAAGGGAGCAACCAATGTGCCCGAGCGCGGCGACGGCCGGGCTGGCAAAAGGCGGGCGAAGGCAAGTAGGAGGGACGGCCGCCGCGCCCCGCACGCGGCGGCCGTCGCGCTCCGGACGAACCGGTGCGCTTGCGCCCCATCTCCGCGATGGCCGCTCGTCTCGAGCCGAACAGCCCGGCGTGACGAACAAACGGACCTGCTATAGGCCATCGGCGGGAGTGCAGTTCCACCTGATGCCACCGGAGCCGAAATGGGCCGTGCGCGGACGACCGACGCGTGACCGAAACGCCGACCGTCGTATGGTTTCGTGACGATCTGCGGCTCGACGATCAGCCGGCGCTGGCCGCCGCGCTCGGGCGTCCCGCCCTGTTCGTCTACATCCTCGACGAGGAGAGCGCGGGCCTGCGTCCGCGCGGCGGCGCGTCGAAATGGTGGCTCGCCCACTCGCTGGCGGCGCTTGCACAGGACATTTCGGCGATCGGCGGCCGGCTCGACATCCTGCGGGGCGGCGCGGAATCGCGGGTGATGGCGGTGGTCGAGGCGAGCGGCGCCGCGGAGGTTGTGTGGACCCGGCGCTACGGGGCGGCCGAGATCGCTCTCGATGCGGGGGTGAAGGCGCGGTTGCGCGCGCGAGGCGTCGCGGCGCGCAGCTTCAACGGCCAGCTGCTGCGCGAACCCTGGGAGGTGCGCACGAGCGCGGCGGCCCCGTTCAAGGTGTTTTCGGCGTTCTGGCGGCGTTCGCTGGCGCTCGGCCCCTGGCCGGCGCCCTGCCCCGCCCCCGAACGCCTGTCCGCCGCGCCATGGCCGGACGGCGCGCCGGCGCGCGCCGGGATCGAGCAGCTCGGTCTAACCCCGGCCGGGCCCGACTGGTCGCTCGGGCTCGGCGAAGCGTGGCGCCCCGGCGAGGGCGGGGCGCAGGCGCGTCTGCGACGCTTCATCGACGGGGCGCTCGGCGGCTACGCCCGCGCGCGCGACACGCCGGACGGCGCGACGACCTCGCGGCTTTCGCCGCATCTGCGGTTCGGCGAAATCTCGCCCCGGCGCCTGGCGCGCGCGATCCAGACCGTCCGCGAGGCGGACCGGGCCCCGGCGGCCGCGACCCAGAAATTTCTCGCCGAACTCGGCTGGCGCGAGTTTTCCTACAATCTCCTTCACGCCTTTCCCGATCTGGCGTCGCGCAACTGGCGAGGCGGCTTCGACGCATTTCCCTTCATCGACGATCCCGCGGGTTTTTCGGCCTGGACGCGCGGGCGCACCGGCTATCCGATCGTCGACGCCGGCATGCGCGAGCTCTGGCGGACCGGCTACATGCACAACCGCGTGCGGATGGTCGCCGCCTCGTTCCTGGTCAAGCATCTGCTCTGCGACTGGCGGCGCGGCGAAGACTGGTTCTGGGACACGCTGTGCGACGCCGATCCCGCCAACAATCCCGCAGCCTGGCAATGGGTCGCCGGCTCCGGCGCGGACGCCGCGCCCTACTTTCGCGTCTTCAACCCCGTCCTCCAAGGCCGGAAGTTCGATCCGGCCGGCGCCTACGTGCGGCGCTGGATCCCCGAACTGGCCGGACTCGACGCGGAAGCCATCCACGCGCCATGGACGGCCTCGCCCGACGCCTTGCGCCGCGCAGGCGTGCGGCTCGGCGAGACCTATCCCGCGCCGATCGTCGATCATGCATTCGCGCGCGCCCGCGCGCTGGCGGCGTACGCCGCGACGACCGGCGGCGCCTGACGCCGCGCCCCGCGCCGAACGATCGCCGCGAAACAGGCTCGAGGCGGTGGAACGCGCATCGCCGTCATCGGCCTGGCGATCCCGTCGCGCGGATCGGCCCGGCGGGTCATTGACGTCCGCTCCGAAGCGGCGCGCATGGCGGGCGGCCGCGCACCAACCGGTTTAGGCGCGAATGGCGCGCCGGGCCGGCGCGCTGCGCGGCTTGACGGCCGCGGCGCAGCGTCGGAAAAGACCTGCACGCGCGCGGCGCCGCGCCGCTTCGGGACCGTGCGATGGCCAGAGTCACCCTCATCGACAACTACGACAGCTTCACGTTCAACCTCGCCCATTACCTCGGCGCGCTCGGCGCAGAAGTCTCCGTGTGGCGCAACGACGCGATCTCGGTGGATGATGCGGTCGCGGCCGGGCCCGACGCGATCGTGATCTCGCCGGGGCCCGCCACGCCGGACTCGGCGGGCGTCTGCCTCGACCTCATCCGGGCCGCCAGCGGCTCAATTCCGATCCTCGGCGTATGTCTTGGCCATCAGGCGATCGGCCAGGCGTTCGGCGGCGCCGTCGTCCGCGCGCCGCTGCCGATGCATGGCAAGCTCTCGCGGATATCGCACAATGCGCGCGGCGTGTTCCGCGGCGTCAACGGGCCGTTCCAGGCGACGCGCTACCATTCCCTGATCGTCGAGCGCGCAAGCGCGCCGGGGGAGCTCGAGATCACCGCGGAGACCGACGACGGCCTGGTCATGGGTCTGGCGCATCGCGCGCGACCGGTCCACGGCGTCCAGTTTCACCCCGAGAGCATTCTGTCGGAACACGGCCCGCTGATGCTGAACAATTTTCTCGACATCGCGCAGGCGTTCAACGGCGCGGCGCGCGTCCACTAGGAGCGGGGTCGGGAATGGATTCGTTCAAGCCGCTTCTCGGCAAGGTCGCCGCCGGCGCGTTTCTCAGCCGCGACGAGGCGATCGCCGCGTTCGACGCGATGTTGTCGGGCGAGGTCACGCCGGCGCAGATGGGCGGCTTCCTGATGGGCCTGCGCGTGCGCGGCGAGAGCGTCGAGGAGATCACCGGCGCGGTCACGGCGATGCGCGCCAAGATGCTGCGTGTTGCCGCGCCGCCCGGAGCGATCGACGTGGTCGGCACCGGCGGCGACGGTTCGGGCTCCTACAACGTATCGACGCTCGCCGCGATCATCGTCGCCGCCTGCGGCGTCCCGGTCGCCAAGCACGGCAATCGCGCCGCCTCCTCCAAATCGGGCGCGGCCGATACGCTGGTCGCGCTCGGCGTCAAGATCGGCATCGAGCCGCGCGCGGTCGAGCGCTGCATCGCGCGGGCGGGCATCGGCTTCATGATGGCGCCGGCGCATCACGCGGCGATGCGCCACGTCGGGCCGGCGCGCGTCGAGCTCGGCACGCGCACCATCTTCAATCTGCTCGGCCCGCTGTCGAATCCGGCGGGCGTGCGCCGGCAACTGATCGGCGTGTTCTCCGGCGCCTGGCTCGAGCCGATGGCTCAGGTGCTGCGCAATCTCGGCTCCGAGCGCGTCTGGATCACCCATGGCGGCGACGGGCTCGACGAGATGACGACGACCGGGCCGACCAGCGTCGTCGAACTGCGCGACGGCGCGATCCGTGCGTTCGAGGTCACGCCCGAGCAAGTCGGCCTGAAGCGGGCGCAGCCCGCCGATCTCAAGGGCGGCGAAGCCGCCGAGAACGCCGCCGCGCTGCGCGCCGTGCTCGAAGGCGCGCAGAACGCCTATCGCGACATCGCCGTCCTGAACGCCGCGGGCGCGCTCGTCGTGGCGGGCAGGACCGACGATCTCGCCGAGGGCGTCGGACTCGCCGCCGCCGCTTTGAAATCGGGCCGGGCGCGCGATTCGCTCGCCCGCCTGGTCGAGGCCTCGAACGAGTGACCGGAGCGGGAGCGGGCATGTCCGACATTCTGCGCAAGATCGAGGCCTACAAGCGGCGGGAAATCGCCGATGCGAAAGTCCGCGTGCCGCGCGCGACGCTGGAGCGCGAGATCAACGACCAGACGCCGCCGCGCGGCTTCCTGAAGGCGATCGAGCGCGAGCGCGAGGCCGGCCGTTTCGCGCTGATCGCCGAGATCAAGAAGGCGAGCCCGTCGAAGGGCCTCATCCGCGAGCATTTCGATCCGCGCGCGCTCGCCAGGGCGTATCAGGCGGGCGGCGCCGCCTGCCTGTCGGTGCTGACCGACGCGCCGTCGTTCCAGGGCAGACCCGAACACGTCGGCACGGCCCGCGCGGCGACGCGGCTGCCCGTGCTGCGCAAGGATTTCCTGTTCGACCCCTATCAGGTGCTGGAGGCGCGCGCCTGGGGCGCCGACTGCATCCTCATCATCCTCGCCGCGGTCGACGACGAAACCGCGCGCACGCTCAACAAGGCGGCCCACGATCTCGGCCTCGACGTTCTCGTGGAGGTTCACGACGAGGAGGAGCTGGCGCGCGCCCTGGCGCTCGAGGCGCGGCTGATCGGCATCAACAATCGCGACCTGCGCACGTTCCACACCACGCTCGAGGTTTGCGAACGGCTTGCGCGGGGCATACCGGGGGATCGCGTCGTCGTCGGCGAGAGCGGCATTTCCCGCCACGCCGATTGCGCGCGTCTGGCCGAAGTCGGGATCGAGACGTTCCTGGTCGGCGAGGCGCTGATGCGCAAGGACGACGTGGCGGCGGCGACGCGCGCGCTGCTGACCGGCATCGAGGGTTAGCGGCCGGGACGGCGATTCCGGCGCGACGGAGAACATGGGAAAGGTTCCCGGCAATGCGCGACCATGAGACCGCCTCCCGCGAATTCTCGCTCGCCGCGCTCGAGCGCGCGACGCTGACGGGTGCGCTCGGCGGCGGCGTCAACGCGTGCGCGGAATGCTGCGACCGCTGGGCCGAAGGCGGGCGCGTCGCGCTCGATTGGTACGGCCGCGATTTTTCGCACGAGAGCGTGACCTTCGCCGCGCTCGCGCAGAGTTCGGCGCGCTTCGCCAATCTGCTGGCCGAGCGTGGAATCGGCCGCGGCGACGTCGTCGCCGCCCTGCTGCCGCGCATTCCCGAACTGCTGACCGTGATCCTCGGCGTCTGGCGCGCCGGGGCGATCTATCAACCGCTGTTCACCGCCTTCGGGCCCGCCGCGATCCAGAGTCGCGTCACCGCGCCCGGCGGCAGCCAGGCCGCGCTGATCGTCGCCGACGCCGCCAATCGCGGCAAGCTCGACGACGTCGCCGATTGCCCGCCGATCCTGATGGTCGAACGCGGCGCCGGGGCTTTCGCCCAGGCGCTGGGGGCGCAGCGGGCCGATTTCGGGTCCGTCATGCTCGGCGCCGACGATCCCTTCGTCATCATGTTCACGTCCGGCACGACGGGCCCGCCCAAGGGCGTGCGCTATCCCCTGCGCATGCTGCTGCCGGTCGCGGCCTATATGCGCGACGGGCTGGACCTGCGCGACGAGGACCGGTTCTGGAACGTCGCCGATCCCGGCTGGGCCTATGGCATGCTTTACGCGGTCATCGGGCCGCTTCTGCTCGGCCACGCGACGACCATGGTCGATGGGCCCTTCTCCGTCGAGACCGCGGTCCGCGTCATCGCTGCGCAGGGCGTGACCAATTTTGCCGCGGCGCCGACCGCTTATCGGGCGATGATGGCGGCGGGCGACGCGGCGATGGCGCCGATCGCGGGGCGGCTGCGGGTCGCGAGCAGCGCGGGCGAGCCGCTCAATCCCGAGGTCGTCCGCTGGGCCGATCGCGTGCTCGGCTGCCCGTTGCGCGATCACTACGGCCAGACCGAAATGGGCATGATGGCGAACGACCACCATGGCTTGAGGCAGGCGCGCAAGCCGGGCTCGGCGGGCCTCGCCATGCCGGGCTACGAGCTCGAAGTGCTCGACGAGTCCCTGCAGCCGGCGCCGCGCGGCGCGGTCGGCGTCCTCGCGGTGCGGCGCTCGCGCTCGCCCCTGTTCACCTTCGGCGGCTACTGGCGCGCGGAGACGCCGAGCTTTCGCGGCGATTGGTATCTGACCGGCGACACGATGCGCCAGGACGAGGACGGCCACTTCTTCTTCGTCGGCCGCAACGACGACATCATCACCTCCTCGGGCTATCGCATCGGGCCGTTCGACGTGGAGAGCGTGCTGATGGAGCATCCCGCCGTCGCGGAAGTGGCGGTGATCGGCAAGCCCGATCCCGAGCGCACGGAAATCGTCAAGGCGTTCGTCGTCCTGAGGGCGGGCCACGAGCCCGGCGACGCGCTCGCCGCGGCGCTGCAGGGCCACGTGCGCGCCCGGCTTTCGCTCCACGCCTATCCGCGCGAAATCGCCTTCCTCGCGGAATTGCCGAAGACCCCGAGCGGCAAGGTGCAGCGCTATCTGCTGCGCCAGCGCGCGTGAGACGTTCCCCGAGCCGCCATGAAGGAACCGAAGCCGTGACCAGAACCCGAGGCCGATCGTGACCGCCCTCACCCATATCGGCGCCGCCGGCGAGGCGCGGATGGTCGACGTCTCCGGCAAGGCTGAGACGGCGCGGGTCGCGATCGCCGAGGGCCGCGTCGTCATGGCCGCGCCGACGCTGGCGCTGATCCTTTCCGGCGACGCGAAGAAGGGCGATGTGCTGGGCGCCGCGCGCATCGCGGGGATCATGGCGGCCAAGCGGACGCACGAGCTGATCCCGCTGTGCCACCCCCTGCTGCTGACCCGGGTCGCGGTCGAAATCGCGCCCGATCCGGCGCTGCCGGGCCTTCGCGTGCGCGCAGAGGCCAAGACGCGCGGGCAGACGGGCGTCGAGATGGAGGCGCTGACCGCCGTCTCGATCGCCTGCCTGACGATCTACGACATGGCCAAGGCGGCCGATCGCGGCATGCGCATCGAAGGCGTCCGGCTGCTGGAGAAGAGCGGGGGCGCGTCGGGCGCCTGGCGCGCGCCGGAGGGCGCTCCATGAGCGCCGGCGCGATGATTTCGGTCGCCGAGGCTCTGGAGCGCGTTCTCGCCTCGGCGCCGCGTCCGGTCGGCGTGGAGACCGTCGCGCTCGAGGCCGCGCTCGGCCGGACGCTCGCGCATGACATTCACGCGCTGCGCACGCAGCCGCCGTTCGCCAATTCGGCGATGGACGGCTACGCATTGCGCGCCGCCGACACGCGCGATTCGCCCGCGCGGCTGCGCGTGATCGGCGAATCGGCGGCGGGCCGGGCCTTCCCCGGCGCGCTCGGCCCCGGCGAGGCCGTGCGCATCTTCACCGGCGCGCCGATGCCCGCGGGCGCCGACGCCGTCCTGATCCAGGAGAACGCGGCGCGCGAGGGCGATTTCGTCGTCGCGCAGTCGATCGAGACGCCGGGCCACAACGTGCGGGACGCCGGCATCGATTTCATCGATGCGGAGCCCCTGCTGTCCGCCGGGCGGCGGCTCACGCCGCGCGACCTCGCGCTGGCGGCCGCCGCCAATCACGCGCGACTCGCCGTCAGGCCGCGGCCGCGCGTGGCGGTGCTGGCGACCGGCGACGAGCTCGTGCCGCCCGGCGCGGCGCTCGGCCCCGCGCAGATCGTCGCTTCCAACAATTACGCGATCGCCGGAATCGTCGCGGCGAACGGCGGCGAATCGGTCGATCTCGGCATCGCGGCCGATCAGATGGGCGCGCTCGCGCAGAGCTTCCGGCGCGCGCGGGAAGTCGAGGCCGACGTGCTGGTCACCCTTGGCGGCGCCTCGGTGGGAGACTACGACCTCGTCCAGCAGGCGCTGGTGGACGCAGGGCTCGAGCTCGGTTTCTGGCGGATCGCGATGCGGCCCGGCAAACCGCTGATGCAGGGCCGGCTCGGCGCCATGCGCGTGCTCGGCCTGCCCGGCAATCCCGTCTCGTCGGTCGTCTGCGCGATCCTGTTCCTGGCGCCGCTGCTGCGCGCGATGGTCGGCGATCCCCTCGCCGGCGCCGACGCCAGCGAGCCCGCCGTACTCGGCGCCGAAGTCGGCCCGAACGACCTCAGGCAGGATTATCTGCGCGCCCGCCTGACGCGCGAGTCCGACGGCGTCCTGGTCGCGACGCCGTTCGCGAACCAGGATTCCTCGCTGGTCAAGATTCTCGCCCGCGCCCACTGCCTGGTCATCCGCGCGCCCCGCGCGCCCGCCGCCGAACGAGGCGAAGCGTGCCGGATCCTGCGGCTCTAGGGATCGGGGCCGTGAAGCGCCGCCGCCGTCAGGCGGGCGGGGGAATATCCGGGCTCGCCCCGGCTCAGCCGGCTCGCGACGGCGCAGCCGCCCCCTCGCCGGTTCGCGCGGTCCGCGAAGCCGAAAAATTCCGGGTCCAAGCCGACGCTGGCGCGTGATCGGGAGTATATTGAGGTCCGGATCCCGGGGGTTGGCCGGAAGCACGCGCCGCCCTCGGCGCCGGCGGGCGAAGAAGCGAACCCGGGCCCCGGAGGGAAGCTTCGACCGTTGCCGACCGCCCCTGTGCGAATGGCAGGAGCGAAGCTCGAAAGGGACAGGCGATGAACGCCCATTCGGACAGGGCTCGAGAAACCAGGAAACAACCGACGGCGGACGCCGCCGGTCGGCAATCGGGCCCCGCGGAAGCGCCGTTTCAGTTTGCCGGCGAGCGCGCCGAAGACACCCGGCTCCGCGAATTGCGCGAGCTCGCCGCCGAAAGCCCGCCGAGCGCGCAACTCCGGTCGATCAGGCAATTGGTGAAAGGCTCGCCCCAAGTCAAACAGGCGGCTCAATTGCAGGCGCTGGTCGATCGATCGCCGCAGATGAAGGGATTCGCCCAATTGCAAGCTCTCGCCGACCATTCCCTCGCCAGAGCCGCGAACCCGATCCAGAGGGCGGGAATTCGGCGGATCGCCGGCTTCGATCCCGCCGCGGCCGAGACATCGCCGGAAGCGGCGGAACGAGCACGACCGGAAATCGTCCAGAGGGTGATAGACGCCGGCAAGTTCAACGTCGTCGGCGAAGATCATTCCAAATATAGCAGCGAGCTCCGCGAGACCGAGGCGCGGAAGGTGACCACGGTTTTCGGCCAGGGCGCCTACCATACCGAAGATTCGTTCTCGGCCATGCCGAACGTCGCGACCGAAGGTAGAACGGATGAAGAGAAGGATCTGCTGCAGACCTTCGCCTCCAAAGCCGATCCGCCGTACTATGCGATAACCCAGGGGTTGTCGTTCATCGTTCAATGGTGCGCCGACTATAAGACATTTCCGGCGGACCGAAGGCTGTTGGTCTTGATCAACGCGGCCCAGGCGCGGATCGAGACCGAAATGGGGCGCGATCCGCTGAAGAAGGTACAGGGCTCAAAGGAAGAGAGCGATTTCGTGATCGCGCACGACAGCCTGCTCGCCCGGTTCGAGCGCATCGACGATCCCAACTATCCCAGGGAGAATCTCGTCGGCGACCCCTATTTGGAATACGGCAAGCTCGGTAGGCCCAACAGGGATCTCGGCCAGGAAGTCCTGGCGGGGGTGGCGGAACTGAAATCGGCCTGCGAGGCCTATCTGCTGAAAATCCACACCGCATACGCCAAGGCGAAGGCCGAGTTCGAACAGTTCATGGGCATCAACCCGGACGACAATCTGATCAAGAAGCGGTCGGTGACGATGGGATTCCACGCCGGAATCCATTCCATGCTGGGAAACAAGGGCGTCCTGAAAGTCGGGGAATACCATCTGGCCGATTTCGAAAAAATGGATCTCGGGGACGCCACGCTCAGCGCGAACGAGGAACTGCAGAAGTTCCTGCAGGAAAAAACGCCCGCGCTGAAGACCGGCCAGTTGAAATCCGCCGCTGGCGCCGGAGCCAGCAGCGCGCAGCGTGCGCGGTCGCCGACGCCGACAAAGGCGGGTTCGACCGGATTGCCCGTCGACCTGAAATCCGGGATCGAGGCTTTGTCCGGCCACTCGATGGACGAGGTCGAGGTGCATTACAATTCCGGCAAGCCCGCGCAGCTCAACGCCCTCGCCTTTGCGCAGGGGACGGACATCCATGTCGCCCCGGGGCAGGAACGCCACCTGCCCCATGAAGCCTGGCACGTCGTCCAGCAGGCGCAAGGCCGGGTCCGGCCGACGGCGAAGACGCTCGCCGGCGTCGGGATCAACGACGACCCGACGCTGGAGAGCGAAGCCGACGCGATGGGCGGAAAGGCGATGCAGCTCAGGCGATCGGTGGACGAGAGCCTGACCGAGGCGACGACGCCATCCGCCGCGGCCCGACGACCGGCGAACCCTCGCCAGCCCGTGCAACGGCTGTCGGACATAATCCCGGATGATTGGATAGAGCAAATCAGGAGCCGGGAAGAGCTGAGGACCTTTCCGCGGTTCGGGACCATTGCCGAGCTGATCGCAAATTCGCAAGAACCTGACACGGAGGCATTGGAAGAGGCGATCAAGCTACTCGGCGAGGCCGTGCTGGCCGATCACACGGACATCGCAAAAGTCTACGCGGCGATAGCGCGATATTTCCCCGAGGGCTATCTGACGTTGGAAGACGTCGCCAAGGTGAAGACGTACAATTTCGACGGTCCCGTCGCGTTCACCGCCGAGAACGTGATGGCGTGGCTGCGGCTCGCGGCCGGCGAAGGGACGGTCGACGATCTTCGCTACATTCATCACGAGATCTACGAGATAAAGCAGATCGAGAAAAAAGAGGGCGGTCCGGAAATCGTAAAAAACAAGGAACCGGACGAATCGTTCGGCGATTTCTACGAGCCGGCGCACGGCGCCGCGCTCATGGTCGAGATCCGTTTCCTGACCCATGCGGTGAACCTGATCTACAACAAGAACTACACATGGCAGCAGGTCGCGGCCTCCGACATCGAACGGCGGGAAGACTTCTTGTCGGCTCTCTACGGCGCTGACGGCAAGAAGACGCCCTTGAACGATCGCTACTTCCCCGACATGGCCCAGGTGCAAAAGGACTACGGAAAATTCATCGACCCGGAACTCGGCAAGTTGCTCACCGGGCTCAAGAACAAGCGCCTTGGGTCCAATAAGGAGCAGTGATGGCCGTCGCGCGGCGAGGCCGCCGCGGCATGGGCCGGCGCGGACGATTCGCCGGCCCGGTCAGGGCAGGCGCAGAGGCGTCGGAATGCGTTCGGCGCCCCGACCCCGCCGTCACGAACTCGAGGGATAGTTCGGGCTCTCCCGGGTGATCGCGACGTCGTGGACGTGGCTCTCCTTCAGCGCAGCCGACGAGATGCGCATGAACCGCGCCTTGGCCTGCAATTCCCCGATGTCGCGGGCGCCGACATAGCCCATCGCGGCGCGCAGGCCGCCCGCGAGCTGGTGGATGATCGCGCCGACCGGCCCCCGATAGGGCACCTGGCCCTCGACGCCCTCCGGCACCAGCTTCATCATGTCCTTGATGTCCTGCTGGAAATAGCGGTCCGCGGAGCCCTGCGCCATGGCGCCGAGCGAACCCATGCCGCGATAGGTCTTGTACGAGCGGCCCTGATAGAGGAACACCTCGCCCGGGCTCTCGTCGGTGCCCGCCAGCAAGGAGCCGATCATGACGCAATCGGCCCCCGCCGCGATCGCCTTGGCCAGATCGCCGGAATATTTGATGCCGCCGTCGCCGATGACCGGCACGTCGGCGGCGCGCGCCGCCTCTGCCGCCTCCATGATCGCGGTCAACTGCGGCACGCCGACCCCCGCCACGATTCGGGTCGTGCAGATCGAGCCTGGCCCGATGCCGACCTTGATCGCGTCGGCGCCGGCGTCGATCAGCGCCTGCGCGCCCTCGCGCGTGGCGACGTTGCCGGCGATGATCGAAACCTTGTTGGTCGCGCGCTTGACCCGCCGGACCTGCTCCAGAACCTGGTCGGAGTGGCCGTGGGCGGTGTCGACGACGAGGCAGTCGACGCCGGCCGCCATCAGCAGCTCGGCGCGCGCGAAGCCCCTGTCGCCGACCGTCGTGGCGGCGGCGACGCGCAGGCGTCCCTCGCCGTCCTTGGCGGCGTGCGGATGCTGGGTCGCCTTCTCGATGTCCTTGACCGTGATGAGGCCGACGCAATGGCCGTCCTCATCGACGACGACCAGCTTCTCGATCCGACGCTGGTGCAGCAGTCTTCGCGCCTCGTCCTTGCCGACGCCCTCGCGGACGGTGACGACGTCGCGGGTCATCAGTTCGTCGACCCGCTGGAGCGGATCGTCGGCGAAACGCACGTCGCGGTTGGTGACGATGCCGATGAGCCGCGCGGGCTTGCCGTTGGCGCCGCGCTCGACCACGGGAACCCCCGAAATCGCGCTGCGGCGCATCAGCGCGAGCGCGTCGGCGAGCGTGGCGTCGGGAAAGATCGTGATGGGATCGACGACCATGCCGCTCTCGAAGCGCTTGACCTTGCGCACCTCCTCGGCCTGATCCTCGGGCGACAGATTCCGGTGGATGACGCCGATGCCGCCCGCCTGCGCCATGGCCACGGCGAGGCGCGCCTCGGTGACCGTGTCCATCGCCGAGGAGACGATCGGCGCATTGAGGCGGATCGAACGCGTCAGCCGCGCGCCGATGTCGACCTGACTCGGCATGACCGTGCTATGGCCCGGCCGCAACAGCACGTCGTCGAAAGCCAGGCCCTCGGCGAATTCCGAATTCACGATGGTCGCCATGGCGGATCCTTTCGTTGGCGCGCCCGCCGGATCGAAGTCGCGGGCGCATCGAGGCCGGGCATCGCCGCGTGGCGTGGGCTGTTAACACGCGCCCGAGCGCGCGAACAGGGCGCGCGGCCGCCACGGTTCAACGCTTCGTGACCGACCCCGTCGGCCGGCGCGAGACCGGCGGGTCGATTGACGTTGCCTGCCCGGCGACGCGGCGCCACAAGGGGGCGCCGCACTCGAATTCGAGCCCGCATGCGCCCCGCCGTCCTGACCCCCTTCATCATTGCGACCGCTCTGTTCATGGAAAACATGGACGGCACCGTGCTTTCGACTTCGCTGCCGGCGATCGCCGCCGACCTGCATCAGGACCCCATCGTGCTGAAGCTGGCGCTGACCGCCTACATGCTGACGCTGGCGGTGTTCATCCCCGCCAGCGGATGGGTCGCGGATCGATTCGGCGCGCGCACCGTGTTCTGCTCGGCGATCGCGACCTTCACGCTCGGCTCGATCCTGTGCGGCGCGTCGGGATCGCTGGTCGAGCTGATCGGTGCGCGCGTGTTCCAGGGGCTCGGCGGCGCGATGATGGTGCCGGTCGGGCGGCTCGTCCTGCTGCGCAGCGTCGAGAAGAGCGATCTGGTGCGCGCGCTCGCCTATCTGACGATTCCCGCGATGATCGGGCCGGTGGTCGGACCGCCGCTCGGCGGCTTCATCACGACCTATTTTCACTGGCGCTGGATCTTCTGGATCAACGTGCCGATCGGCGCGCTCGGCATCGGCCTCGCGTTGGCCTTCATCGACAACCTGCGCGAGCAACAGGTCGCGCGCTTCGACTTCCGCGGCTTTTTCCTGTCGGGCGCGGGCCTCGCCACGTTCATCTTCGGCCTGACCCTGATCGGGCGCGGCCTTGTGCCGGCGCCGGTCGACGCCGCGCTGATCGCGCTCGGGCTGGCGCTGCTGCTCGCCTATATCGGTCACGCGCGGCGCGATCCCAATGCGATCCTCGACCTCGGCCTGTTGCGGACGCCGACCTTCTTCGCCAGTGCGGTTGGCGGCTTCATCTTCCGCATCGGCATCGGCGCCATCCCGTTCTTGCTGCCGCTGATGCTGCAGCTCGGCTTCGGTCTGACGCCGTTCGCGTCGGGATCGCTGACCTTTGCCGCGGCCGCCGGCGCGATGGCGATGAAATTCTCGGCGAGCGCGATCCTGCGCCGGTTCGGCTTCCGGCGCGTGCTGATCGTCACCGCGTTGATCAGCGGCGTTTTCCTCGCGTCCTACGGCCTGTTCACGGAATCGACGCCGGTATGGGCGATCCTGACGCTGCTGCTGCTGGGCGGATTCTTCCGCTCGTTGGAGTTCACCGCGCTCAACGCGATCGCTTACGCCGACATCGCGCCGGCCAAGATGAGCCGCGCGACGAGCTTCTCCAGCGTTTCGCAGCAAATGTCGCAGACCGTCGGCGTCGCGGCGGGGGCGGCGGCGATCGAATCGATCCAGGCCTTCTACGGCGACGCCGGGCTCGCCGCGCGCGATTTCGGCGGCGCCTTCTTCGTCGTGGCTCTGATCTCGGTTTCCTCGATCCTCGTCTTCCTGCGGCTTGCGCCCGACGCGGGCGCGGAAGTGTCGGGGCGCAAGGCGGCGACGCTCGGGAGCGCCCCGGCGGCGGCGGAGTAGCGCGCGCTACCGCTGCGGCGCGCTGCCCCGGTACCCCGTCGCCAGAACGTAGAGTTCCGCGCTGCCTGCACGGCTCGCCTTCGGCTTGAGGTGGCGCACCGTCGCGAAATCGCGCTTGAGGCCGGCGAGCAATTCGCCCTCCGTGCCGCCATGCAGCACCTTGGCGAGAAAGAAGCCGCCCGGCGCGAGCGCGCCGCGCGCGAAATCGGCCGCCAGTTCCGCCAGGCCGACGATGCGCAAATGGTCGGTCTTGCGGTGGCCGGTCGCATTGGCCGCCATGTCGGACATGACGCCGTCGGCGGGACCGCCAAGCATCCCGGTCAGCCGCGCCGGCGCGTCGGGATCGTGGAAGTCCATCACCGCGAATTCGACGCCTTCGATCGGATCGATCGCGAGCAGGTCGATGCCGACCACCCTGCCCTTGCCTTGCGCCGCGCCGACGCCGCGGGCGGCGATCTGTGACCAGCCTCCGGGCGCCGCGCCGAGATCGACGATGCGCTTGCCCTGACCGAACAGGGCGTATTTCTCGGCGATCTCGATCAGCTTATAGGCGGCGCGCGAGCGATAGCCGTCGCGCCTCGCCTGGGCGACGAAGGGATCGTTGAGCTGGCGCTCGAGCCAGAGCGTCGAGGACAGGCTGCGCTTCCTGGCGGTCCGCACCTTGGTCTTGAGCGAACGGCCGCCTTCGTGGCCGGACCCGCCGCGCGGGGCGGCGGTCATCGTTCAGTGCCCCCTCGGGTCGGCGCCGGTGCGGCCGCGATCGGCGCTCATCAATTGGGTCAGCATGCCTTCGCGCAGGCCGCGATCGGCGATCCGGATGCGCTCGGCGGGAAAGCGCCGGCGGATCGCCTCGAGGATCGCGCAGCCGGCAAGCACGAGGTCAGCGCGCTCCTGGCCGATGCACGGATTGGCCGAGCGCTGGGCGTAGGTCATCGATCGCAGACGGCGGATCGTCGCATCCACCTCGCCGCTCGTCAGCCAGAGCCCGTCGATCCGCCGGCGGTCATAGCGCGGCAGGTTGAGGTGGACCCCCGCGATCGTCGTGACTGTTCCCGAGGTGCCGAGCAGGTGGAAATGCCCGCAGCGCGCCTCGCCCGCCACCCGCGCCGCAAAGGGCGCGAGCCGGTCGCCGACGTAGTCGATCATCGCCCCGAAGGTCTCGTCGTCGACTTCGTGGCCGCCGAACTTCTCGGCGAGCGTGACGACGCCCAAGCGAAGCGAGTCCCAGGCGCGGATTCGCTGGCTCGTCGCGTCCGCCCCGCGTCCCGCGCCCGGACGGCCGGGCCCGGACAGCCAGACGATTTCGGATGATCCACCGCCGATGTCGAACAGCACGATCGAGCGCGCGTCGCGATCGGCGAGCGCGCAGCAACCGGCCGCGGCCAGATGCGCCTCGGTCTCGCGATCGACGATCTCGAGCTGGATGCCGAGCCGATCCCGCACCTGCTCGAGGAATTGGAGGCCGTTGGCCGCCGCGCGGCACGCCTCGGTCGCGATCATCCGCGCGCGCCCGACCGCGTGTGCGCGCATCTTGTCACGGCAGACGGTCAGCGCCCCGATCGTGCGCGCGATCGCCGCCTCGTTGAGCCGGCCGGTCTGCGACAGGCCCTCGCCGAGCCTGACGATGCGCGAAAACGAATCGATGACGCGAAACCCTTCGAAGGTCGGCCTGGCGATCAGGAGCCGGCAATTGTTGGTGCCGAGATCCAGCGCGGCGTAAGGGCCGCGTAACGCTTGGCGAACCGGCGCACCGATGCGGTCCATTCCGAGCGCCTGAATCGGCGCCGACCCAAAGGGCGAGCCGAACGGCGAAATGCCAGCCACGCGCGAACTCCTGGCGCCCGGAACGGCCTTCGTCCGGGCGAACTTTCGCTGCAATTGTAACAAGCCGGGGCCAGGATGCAATGCGGTTGGCCGGTTCGCGGCTCAGGGCGCGAAGATCGGGTGCCTGACGGCGTCGCCCGGCTTCAGCCCGATGCGCGCGGCGACCCCGGCGTTGAGTTCGAGAACCGCCCAGCAGGGACCGCCGGAAGGGATCAGCCGCTCCGACAGCGGCTCGGCGTCCGGACTGATGCCGGTGACCCTTCCGACTCTAGAAATAAAAATCATGTCAAGCGGAATGAATGTGTTCTTCATCCAGAACATCACCGGCTCCTCCCGCTCGAAGTCAAACAGCATTCCGCGATCGGGGGGAAGAAAGCGGCGATACATCAGGCCCTTCTCCCGCTCGGTCGGGTTGCTCGCGAGTTCGACCGAAAAAACATGGACGCCGCTCGCCGTGACGAGTTCGAGCTTGTCGAGAGCCTGCGCGGCGGCCGGGATGCGGGGCCCCCCGCACAGGGCCAGCCAGACGACGAACGCGACCGCGGCGCATGTTCGCCAGACGCCGCCGCACGATACGGAATGCCAAGGGATCGACACGACTCACGCACCTTTTCACCCAGCCCGCGCGGATCTCCCCGCCGCGGATGACGCCCGCTCCTCCTTAACGACAATTCTCTCGGCCGATAAGCCGTCCGGGATGGGAAGGAGGCGAATTTCGCGCCGCCGGCGCGCGCTAGTGCGACGACAGGAGCCTGGATCCTTCGAGCGGCCGCACCTCGGCAGCCATCAGGCCCTTCGGCCCCGGCCCGAACCGCGCGAGCAGCGAGTCGCCCGGTTTGACGTCGGCGAACCCGTAGCGACGCAGAGTCTCCATATGGACGAATATGTCCTCGGTGCCTTCGCCGCGCGAAAGGAAGCCGAAGCCCCGAACGCGGTTGAACCATTTGACGATGACGATTTCGAAGGCGCCGACCTCCGTGACTTGCACATGGGTGCGGGCGGGGGCGAGCTGCGTAGGGTGAATCGGTTCGCCCGCCTCGACCGAAAGCACGCGAAAGACCTGCAGGCCGCGTTCGCCGCGGGTGGCTTCGGCGACGACGCGGGCGCCCTCGTGAATCGACTGGAACCCGTCCCGCCGCAAGACCGTGACATGCAGAAGGACGTCGGGTTCGCCGCTATCGGGGATGATGAAACCGTAGCCCTTGGAGACGTCGAACCATTTCACGCGGCCGGCGATCTCGACGAGTGAAACGCGTTGCCCCTCATCCGAAACGCCTGACGCCTCGCTGCCTGTCTCAACTTGAGATTTCGAACCGTTCGCGCTCAATTTGCCGGCTCCCCCTAATGAAAACAACATCGCCATGCGGACAATCATTTGATCGAGGAAAAGATTCGGTGACGCGCATCCAAAAACCGGATTCGCAATCGGAGGCGCGGGGCGGCGGCTCGACCTTTGTCCCCGCGCAAGGCTTCCCTCACTTAAAACGCAATTCCATCAATCCCATCGACGCACTCCGACCGCGATGCGTGCGAGAGGCAGGTGATTCTCTCATGTTTAATGATAGCAAAACGTCGCGGCCGACACAGTAAAATCTTCGCCAGGCTGTGAAACCTTGTGGACAGCAGCGCCGCGATCGCGGGCGTGCGGCGTCGCGATCGAGGCACGCTAACGCCCGAGAGGTCGAAACGGTTCCGCCGGGCGCCCGCGACCGGTCGCGACCGTCCAACAGGCGAATCGGGAGGCCGTTCGGGAAAATCGAGCGTCGGCTCGCCCGCCGACTGCGGGCGGCGGCGCCCGCGGAGGGCCGTAGCGCGCGGTCGCCGCTGCGCAGCGCGCTATTCGACTTCGTCTTCGGGCTCGGGCGGCGGCGCCATGCCCTCGAGGCCTCGCAACAGATCCTCCTCGGTCATGCGGTCGAACTGGGCCTCGCCCGTCGCGTCGACCTGCCCGATGAAGGCGTTGTTGACCATGGGCGGCGCGGCTTCCGCCTCGGGTTCGTCGATCTCGACATGCTTCTGCAGGGAATGGATGAGGTCTTCCTTGAGGTCGCCGGGCGACAGGTGCGCCTCGGCGATCTCGCGCAGCGCGACCACCGGATTCTTGTCGTTGTCGCGCGCCACTGTGATCTGCGCGCCCGAGGAAATCATTCTCGCGCGGTGACTCGCCATCAAGACGAGATCGAAGCGGTTCTCGATCTTGTCGATGCAATCCTCGACGGTTACGCGCGCCATGGCAACTCCTCGAAGGGGTTCGCGATGAAGGGAATGCGCGGCTCCTACACCGCAAAGCGCGGGAAAGCAAGGAATTCGGGGCGCGCGCCCGCCAGACGCGCCGCGCCTCAGGCTTCGCGAGCGGCGTCGAGGCGCGCGCGCGCCAAAGCGAACACCGCCTGGAACATCGCCGGCGTGAGGACCCCGGTGTTGGTGTTGTAGCGGGAGCAATGATAGCTGTCGAAGAGCGCGGGACGCCCGCCCGACAGTTCGTGAACCGCCCCGTGGCGGAAGGGATGGCGCGCCAGCGGCAGGCCGAAGATTCGCAACGCGCTGTCGTGGGCGATGCGTCCGAGCGCGACGACGGCGCGCAGATCGCCAAGCCCGCCGACCGCGCCGGCAAGATAGCGCCGGCAGGTCGCGATCTCCAGCGGCGTCGGCTTGTTCTGCGGCGGCGCGCAACGCACGGCGTTGACAATCGCACAGTCCCGAAGCGCCAGCCCATCGTCGGCCCGACGATCGTAGCGTCCGGTCGCGAAGCCGAAGCGTTGCAGAGTGTCGTAGAGCAGATCGCCGGCGTAATCGCCGGTGAAGGGACGTCCGGTCCGGTTCGCGCCGCGCAACCCCGGCGCCAGCCCGATCACCAGCAGGCGGGCGTCATCGACGCCGAACGAGCCGACCGGCGCATTGACCCAGTCGGGATATGCGGCCCGGTTGGCCCGCCGGAACGCCGCGAGCCGCGGGCAATCCTGACAATCGCGCGGGGCGCCGCTGTCGAACATCTCTCTACCGCAGGTTCCGGGTCGACGCGATGCGGCGCGACATCGCCACTATGCCCGAATCCCCGGCGAGGGCGCCAGCGCCGGTCGCGCATCGCTCCAAGGGACCGACCCGCGCGAGCGCGCGGCGCCGATCAGTCGCCGGCGACTTCCTCGCCGGGTTGCGCGAGATTGGCGACGACGGCCTGCGCGCGACGATGATCGCCCTGACGCGTCCCCCGCTCGGCGCGCTCGCCAGGGTCGCGGCCGATGCGCGCCATGAGATGGCTGAGGTCGATGAATTCATCCGCCTGGCGACGGAGCTCGTCGGCGACCATCGGCGGCTGGGTCGCGATGGTCGAAACGACGGAAACCCGCACGCCCCGGCGCTGGATCGCCTCGACGAGGGAACGAAAATCGCCGTCGCCGGAAAACAGCACCATGTGATCGATATGAGTGGCCATTTCCATCGCGTTGACCGCCAGTTCGATATCCATGTTGCCTTTTACTTTTCGACGTCCCGTGGAATCAACGAATTCTTTCGCAGCCTTGGTCACCACAGCGTAGCCGTTGTAATCGAGCCAATCGACCAACGGGCGGATCGATGAATATTCTTGGTCCTCGACCAGCGCGGTATAGTAGAACGCCCTGATCAGCCGGCCTTTTCCTTGAAATTCACGGAGAAGTCGCTTGTAGTCGATATCGAAGCCGAGCGACTTGGCGCTCGCATAAAGATTTGCTCCGTCGATGAAGAGGGCGATCCGTTCCTGCTGCGACATTGTAATTGTCTCTTCTCTCGTTCGATTTCACTTACCAGAAATGGTAATTAATAATCTGACGGTCGTCCGCGATCTCGATTTCGCCCGCGATCGCCGCCTTGGACTTGCGCCAATTCGCCTAAGCTTCCCGAGCGGTCGAGGCGGTCATAAGAGATTGCACTCTTTCGCTTATCAATTCTCAGCGGACGATGAAGTCAAGTGGACAAACGGCGCCTGTTAATACATCATTAAATTGTTGGAGCGCCGGCCCGGCAATGTTGCAACCGCCATGCGAACGCGAGGGGGTCGGCGCCCCGCATCGCAGGCCGGCGGGTCGAGGATTCCGTCGCCGCGCGGCGACGGAATGGCGCGCGCGCGGCGCGCCGCGTCTGTCAGGCCTGGCCAGCGACGGATCCGCGTCCCGAGAGCTGTTTCACCGAAGCGGCAAATCGGCTAATTCACCGCGGCGTCTTTTCAAAGGCGCCAAAGGGATCGGGGAACGCCATGAAACTTGTTCGCTATGGAAAATCGGGGAAGGAAAAACCGGGCCTCGTCGACGGCGCGGGCGCAATCCGCGATCTGAGCGACGTGATCGCCGATGTCGGCGCCGATACGCTTTCGCCGAGGACGCTCGCGCGGCTCGCCAAGATCAAGCCCGAGGCGCTCCCCCTCGTTCGCGGCAAGCCGAGGCTCGGCCCCTGCGTCGCCCACGTCGGCAATTTCATCGCCGTAGGGCTCAACTACGCCGACCATGCCGCCGAGACCGGCGCCGCCATTCCGAAGGAGCCGATCCTGTTCAACAAGGCGCCGTCCTGCATCGTCGGACCCAGCGACGACGTCGTCATTCCCAAAGGGTCGGTCAAGACCGACTGGGAGGTCGAACTGGCGATCGTCGTCGGAAGCCGCGCCTCCTACATCGGGGAGAGCGAAGCCCTCGATCATGTCGCGGGCTATTGTGTGTGCAACGACGTTTCGGAACGCGAATTCCAGACCGAGCGTTCGGGCCAATGGATGAAGGGCAAGGGGTGCGCGACATTCGGACCCTTGGGTCCGTGGCTGGTCACCAAGGACGAGATCGCCGACGTCCAGAAGCTCGACATGTGGCTCGACGTCAATGGCGAGCGTATGCAGAAGGGTTCGACCGCGACCATGATTTTCAATGTGCGTCAGCTGGTGTCCTATATCTCGCACTTCATGATTCTGGAGCCCGGAGACGTCATCACGACCGGCACGCCGCCCGGCGTCGGCCTCGGCATGAAGCCGCCGCGCTTTCTGAAAGCGGGCGACGCCGTTTCGCTGGGCATCGCCGGACTCGGCCAGCAGACCCAGCGGTTCGTCGCCTGGTCGAAGCCTTCGTGAATTCGCGCCGCGAGGCTTCAGGCGATCGCGTCCCTCACGAAACGAGAAACGGGCTGGTGGGAGGGCTCAGATCGGTCACGGGCGCCGCGCTGGCGGCGCTCTATGGGGTGTCATTCGCCGCCGTCTACGTCGACTATCGCGGTCATGTCGGCGAATGGTTCGCCGATCTCGGGCTGATCGTGATCGCCCTGCCGTTCGTGGCGACCATGCGGGTCCTGTCCGGCGGCGCCTTCGCCATGACCGGCGAGGACAGCGGGAAACTGCTGGCGGCCGCCGTCTTCTGCTGCCTGCTGGCCTTTGCGATCGGCGCCGCGCTCGAAGGGATCGTCAGGGCGGTTTTGCGCCGCGTGGCGCGTTCGGCCGCGCCGGGGCGATAGGCGGCGCTGGGACTGCGGGTCCGCGCGGACGCGGGCAGAGGAAGCACAGATGCGATGGCTCCGTCGATGACCACCTCCGCGCCCGAAACCGCGCCCGCCCCGAGGGAGCGCGCGCCCTCGGCGCCCCGGCAAATCGTCTGCGCGGCCCGCGCCTGCCGGCCGGAGCGCCGCGGGTGACGCCGACCCCGACCCAGCCGACCGCGCGCGCGGCGGGGCCATCGATCGAATTCACCTACTCAGTCGAAGACTTCATCGCGTCCTATAAGCTCGCCTCGGCGCCGACCCGCCGGATCTGGCTGGTCGGCGCCCTCTGCGCGCTGGCGGCGGGCGCATTTCTGTTCGCGGTCGAAGCCAGCAGACTCGAGGCGTTTCTGATCTGGCTGCCCGCGCTCGCCGGCGCGGCGATCGGCGGTCTCGCCCAATGGGCGGTCTATGTCCCGTGGCGCGCGCGCCGGATCTACGGGCGATATCCGCTCGCCGATCGCCCCCGCCGCTTCAGCCTCGATCGCGAAGGGCTGCGGATCGGCACCGAACGCGGCGAGATCCTCATGTCATGGACGGACTTCACGCGCTGGCGCGCCAATCGCAAGACCATACTGCTCTATACGTCGCCGGGCGGCGCCTTCGTGCCGGTTCCCGCGCGCCTCGCGGCGCTCGGCTTTCCCATCGCGGCTCTTGAATCCGCGCTCGCGCGCGAGGTCGGGCCGGCGAGTCGTTGAGACGGGCGCAAGCCGAATCCGCGCCGCCTCTCCCGGCAGCCCCGCAAAGCCGCCCTCACAGTCCGAGCATCAGCTTCAGGTTCTGCACCGCTGCGCTCGAGGCGCCCTTGCCGAGATTGTCGAGCTGGGCGACCAGCACCGCCTGCCGGCGCGCCTCATTGGCGTAGACGTGCAGGCGCAGCTCATTCGTGCCGTTCAGCGAAAGCGCGTCGAGCCTGCCCCCTTCATGCGCGGCATCGCCTGGGCCGAACACGCGCACGATCTGGCTTCCCGCATAGTGGCGGGCGAGCGCCGCGGCGAGGTCGGCGCCGCGGGGTTTGCCGGGCAGCGCGTCGAGCGAAAGCGGAACGCTGACCAGCATGCCTTGCTCGAAATTGCCGACCGAGGGGACGAATATCGGTCGCGCGGCGAGGCCGGAATAGGCGACGATCTCGGGCATGTGCTTGTGTTCGAGGTCGAGCGCATACAGCTCGAAGGCCGGCGCGGCGCCGCGCCGATGGGACTCGATCATCGACTTGCCGCCGCCCGAATAGCCGCTGACGGCGTTGATCGAGAGCGAAGAATCGGACGCGATCAGCCCGGCGGCGACCAGGGGCCGCAGCAGCGCAATCGCGCCGGTCGCGTAGCAACCCGGATTGGACACCTTGCGCGCGCGCGCGATCGCGGCGCCCTGCCCCGCCGCCATCTCGGGAAATCCGTAGGTCCAGCCCGCCGCGACCCTGTGCGCCGAGGAGGCGTCGATCACCCGCGGTCCCGCGGCGCCCATGCCCTCGATCAGCGCCGCGGTCTGCCGCGCCGCCTCATCCGGCAGGCAGAGTATGGCGACGTCGATTTCAGCGAGCAGCCGGGCCTTCGCCGCAGGATCCTTGCGCGACTCCTGCGGCAGGCCGCGCTGGACGATCCCGGCCACCGCCGCGAGCTTGTCGCGGATCTGCAGCCCGGTCGTCCCCGATTCGCCGTCGATGAAAATGGTCGCGGTCATGATGATTTCGATCTCCGGACGCGGCCGGCGCCGCGCTCGTGACTCGCGCCAGCCGCTATCGGGTGGTCTTCAATATACTCGCTCGCGCGGGGCGCCGTTCGGAGATCATCGGCTGCAAATGCCGCAGATCCCGGGGGCGGTCAAGAGCGTCAGTGGCCCGGTCGTGGGCCAGTCCGAATGTGGTGGCAGAATTTCACCCACGAAGCCTCGCCGCTTTGTCGCGTAATGCGACCGGGGACGAAAAGCTTCCCCAAACGCCCGCGCGTTGCGGCCGCCGCGCGGATCTCGCTGTCAACCGCGTCGCTCTTACGCGGCGCGCCGCTCCTCTTCGAGGGCGATCGCATGCATGACCGCGAAGACGCGCTCACCTTCCATGCGTTTGACCTCGAAGTCCGTCGATTGGGCGATATGGCCGAAGAGGTCCTGTCCGGCTCGCGATCGGCCAACGAAGGCCATCGACCACGAAGGAAAGGCCCGGCATTCGATCGCCTCAAAAGCGAGAACCACTACGTCGCTATGCCGGTCATCGCGCTGGATTCGTTCGAACGTCGCCTCGACGTCGGCTCGCGCTCCTTCCAAAACCTGAGCGAAGACGCCAGCATTGAAAATGAGGGCTCCTGTCACGCCGTTAAGGGAATTGTTGCGCTGCGCGGACGCGAGAATGGCGTCCACCTCAGTGGAAAACAGAGACGGAGCGCCCAGAACGCAGTTGCTGCTGTAATAGACGAGACGATGAACATCAGCCTTCATAAAGTAGTTCCCCTCTGCTCGAGCGGTCTTTGAATTCATCCGAAATCATTGCCGCGGCGCTCACACCTGCGATCGGGGCGCCAAGAAACTCGACGATCTTTTCCGGAGAAAGCGGCCGACTGATCAGATATCCCTGGACGTCGGTACAGCCGGCGTCGATGACGCGGGCGAGTTGTTCTTCGGTTTCGACTCCTTCCGCGATCGTGCTCATCCCAAGGCTTCTGCCCAATGCCGCGATGGCGCGCACGATCGCCGCGCCGCTCGGATCGTCGGGATCGCCGCGGACGAAGGACTGGTCGATCTTGATCTTTTCGAACGGAAATCTGCGCAAGGAAGAGAGCGAGGAATAGCCTGTGCCGAAATCGTCCATCGAGACCCGCACGCCCATTTCGCGCAGCTTGCTCAGCACTTCAAGGACTGCCCCCTTGTCCCCGAGCATCACGCTCTCCGTGATTTCGAGTTCCAGGCGATGCGGGTCCAGTCCGCTCTCGGCCAGGGCCGACAGGATCGTGGGAACCAGATTTGGACTGACGAATTGCAAGGCCGAGACGTTCACAGCCGCTCTCAGCGGCATAGGCCAGCCGGCGGCTTCCTTGCAGGCGACGCGAACCACCCATTCGCCGATCGGCACGATGAGGCCTATTTCTTCGGCAAGCGGGATGAACTCGGCTGGGGAGACAAACCCTCGCTCGGGGTCACGCCACCGAAGCAGCGCTTCAAAGCCGGTGATCCGCCAGTTGGCGATATTGAACTGCGGTTGATAGACCAAAGCGAACTCGCGCAACGCCAGCGCGCGGCGCAGGCCATTTTCGAGACTGCGGCGCGCCGACATCTGACTGTCCATGGCCCTCTCGAAGAAGCGAAACGCGCCGCGTCCTTCCTGTTGTGCGCGGTCGAGGGCAAGATTGGCGTTTTTCAGCACCTGGTCGTAAGTTTCGCCATCGGCCGGGCTCAGCGCGATGCCGACGCTGGCGCCGATAGTAAGAAGGTGGCCCTCGAGGAGGTAGGATCGGCCGAGCAAATCGACGAGACGTTTGGCCAGCGCTGCGGCCGAGTGCGGTTGCGACAGCCCGGTCTGCATGACGGCGAATTTTTCGCCGCCGACGCGAGCCACGATATCGCCAGCGCCAAGAGCCGAGCGAAGCCGACCCGCGATGACGAACATCAGGGAATCGCCGAGCGTCTGGCCTAACGAAAGTGCAATGGCGTCAAGGCCGTTGACTTCGACCATGAGCACAGACGTCGGCTGCGCCTCCGGGACGACGTTGGCCAGCCTTTCCATCAAGCGCTCCTGGAACAGGAGGCTATTGCCGATTTGCGTCACTGGATCGATGCGGGCCTGTTGGGCGGCGCGCGCACTCTGAGCGGCGCGTTCAGAAATATCTTCGAGGGTGATCAGCCGGCCCTGCGGGAGGCGATTGGTCGTGACTTTGAACGTTCGACCACCCGAGAGCGCGATGTCGCCCACGCCGGCGCCGTCCGACACCGCGATGAAGTCCCCAATCCTCGCGGGGGATTCGTCTGAGCCAAGAAATTCGGCAAAACGCGCGTTTCTGTAGAGAACGCGGTTTCCCTCGCCAACCACGGCGACGCCCAGACTGAGCTTGTTTAGCGCGCTGAGCGCAATTGCCGCCGGGTCGCCGTTGCCAGCCTCTATGGCCGCATGAGCGGCGATCTCGGCGCTGTCCTCAAAATTCGCCGCGAGCGGCGGAGGGCGCATGACGGAATCCAAATGCAAATTTCGCATTCGATGCTTCTACGCGGCTGAGGTTACGGGAGTCGTAACCATCCGACCCTTGCAACCCGAGGTAAATTTTGCGCTAACGACCGCAACCACTATGGATCCGTCTGCGGAGCCGGCATGCGGGTCGATGTCATGCGGCAGAGAGTCATAAGGAATACGGACGCAAGGGATCGCAAGCCCGTTTGGCTAGCCATCAATCCTCACATCGCATCCGACAATAACGTTGTAGAAATAACGACTGAGAGTTAGCCCGCCGTTTATTGGACGCCCCGCCGCGACGCCCGCATCGGGTCGGCTTGTTCTAACCGGCCAACTCCCGGCGGCCCGCTCCGAGCGGCGCCCGTCGCTACTTGTTGGCGGTCGCCGCGATATCGAGCGCGCCGATCAGGGCCGAGGGATCGGCGACCCCGGCCGCGTCCGAAAACTTGAACGTCCCGCTCTTGGGCCGCACGGCGATCGTGAGATTCGCGGGCGCGGCGACGAATTTCTGCGCCTCCGCCGCGACCCTCAGAGCGGCGGGATCGCCGCCGAGCAGCGCGGGCAGCATCAGCCCCGCGGCCGCGACCCACTGCTGTCTGACGCTCTCGGGAGTCGTCTTCTGCTGCTCCGCGAAATAGGCGAGCGACTTCTCGAAAATCCCGGCATTGACGAATTTGAGCTCGACGCCGGTGATGGCGCCGGCGGCCAGCGCGGTCGCCCGTGCGTCGGCGTCCGATCCGAACAGAGCCGGATCGATATCGGCGAATTCCGCCTTCAGTCCGATCGCGCCAGCGTTGGCGCCGTCGATCGTGAAGTCGACGAGCGACAGCTTCTTGGCGCCGGAGTCGTAGTGGGCGACGAACCGCACGCTCAGCGAAACCCCGGAATAGCCGAAGGGCGCGAGGCTGTTGGCGACATCCGACCCCTTCGAGGGCTCGACGACGAGGTTCTTCAGGATCATTGCGCTGTCCTTGAAGGAGGCGCCCTCGTACTCGTTGTGGATCTCGATCGAATCCAGGGCGATCCGAATCGTCTTGTCGGGCCCGGCCTCTTTCTCCGGCGCCGCCATGTCGACGGCCGTCAGGGCGAAGTGACCGACGCGAGTCATCTGCGACAGGCGCGTGGGATCCTTCGCCGCGCCGAGCGCTTCGGCCAGGTCGGCGTTCTCCAGCGCGAGGGCGCCCGTCTTGACGCGCCACGGACCGTCGTCGTCGACCCCCGCGCCGTCGAGGCCGGAAAATCCAAACGTGCCGATCCTGCCGGAATCGATGCCGCTGCCGGTGACGTCATGGATATGCACGGCCCCGCCGTTCTTGCGTGCGATTTCGATGCTCGGGATCGACAATTCGGCGACCTTCAGCTTTTGCAGGAGGGCGGTTTCGTCGTCGGAGGACGTGCCGGGGGTCAGCAATTGGGCGATTTCGTCCCGGCTGAGATTGGTCCCCTTGAAATCGGCGCGCTTGATCCTGATGACGTCGCCGTCTTTCGACGTCGCGGTGAAGTCATCGAGAATGACTTCGTCGTCCTGTCCGACCGGCCAGGCCCGGGCGGGGGCGTCGAAGATGGCGCAGCCGAACGCGACGGACAGTACGAGCAGGCCACGGCGCGCCGATCGCGCGAGGAGGCGTCTGAGGTCGCCGAGCATGATGAGACTCCCCGAAGAGCCGAAGCGCCGCAACGGATCCGCGGAGGGCCTCCCGCGACGTCGCTGCGCTCCGGCGCGCTCGTGCGAGCGCGCGGCCGCGAAGATGCCCGAAGACGGGCCGCGTGTCGATGGACCGGCGACCCCGCGCGCGGGCGTTGCTAAGTCGACGCACGACGAAACGGGCCGGCCACGCGGCCGCGCTGCGAACGTCCGGAACCCTCGAAGCGTCAGCGCTTGGAAAACTGGAAGCTCGCGCGCGCCTTCTTGTGCCCGTATTTCTTGCGCTCGACGACGCGCGAGTCGCGCGTGAGAAAGCCCTCTTTCTTGAGCGCGCCGCGCAGATCGGGTTCGTAGTGGGTCAGCGCCTTCGACAGACCATGGCGCACGGCGCCAGCCTGGCCGGACAGGCCGCCGCCGGCGACCGTGATCATCAGATCGTACTGGGCGAGCCGGTTGGCGACGACGAGCGGCTGGTTGAGGATCATCCGCAGGACGGGACGCGCGAAATAGACGTCGAGCGGGCGCCCGTTGACGGTGACGACCCCCTTGCCCGGCTTGATCCAGACGCGGGCGACCGCGTTTTTGCGCTTGCCGGTGGCGTAGGCGCGGCCCTGCTTGTCGAGCTTCTGCACGTAATGGGGCGCGTCGGGGGCGGGCGCTGCGTCCGATCCCTTGAGATCGGCGAGCGACGAAAGTGTTTCGGCCATTTGTGTCAAACGCTCCGGCTGTTCTTGGCGTTGAGCTTGGCGACGTCGAACGGGATCGGCGTCTGCGCGGCGTGCGGATGGTCGGGGCCCTTGTAGACGCGCAGATTGCTGAACTGCTGGCGCCCGAGCGGGCCGCGCGGGAGCATCCGCTCGACCGCTTTTTCGACGATGCGCTCGGGGAATTTTCCCTCGAGGATCGACTTGGCCGACCGCTCCTTGATACCGCCGATATAGCCCGTGTAGTGGTGATAGACCTTCTTGTCGCGCTTGCGGCCGGTCAGGACGACCTTCTCCGCGTTGATGACGATGACGTTGTCGCCGTCGTCGATATGGGGCGTGAAGGACGGCTTGTGCTTGCCCCGCAACCGCATGGCGACGATCGTCGCCAGGCGCCCGACGACGAGGCCCTTGGCGTCGATGAGCAGCCATTTCTTCTCGACGTCGGCCGTCTTGGTCGAATGGGTCTTACCGAACATGAAGCAAAAATCCATAAAGCAGAGCCGCGCGCCGCCGAGGCGCGCCGGGCAGGAGCGGGCTTATAGGGCGTGGACGGCGAGCGCGTCAATGCAAAATCGCGCGCGCGAGGGGCGCGTAGCCCTTGAAAACCGTGGCGCCTGAATGCGCGGTATCACAATACCGCTCCCGTCTCACCGCGCGGCGGGATCGAATAGGTGCCGGTGGCGTGAGCGACGATGGCGGCAGCCCCGACCGAGGTCATCGTCACTTCGCCGACCGCCAGCCGCTTGCCCAGCTTCAGCAGCCGCGCCTCGCCGATCATATCGGCGGGACCCGGCTTGCGGAGGAAATTGATGTTGAGGTTGGTGGTGACCGCGAGTTTGACCGCCCCGAGCTGCGCGAGGATCGCCACATAGAGCGCCACGTCGGCGAGCGCGAATACGGTTGGCCCGGAGATCGTGCCGCCCGGGCGCAGATGGTCGGCGCGACAGAGCAGGCGCAGCCGCGCGCTCATCGGCCCGACCGCCTCGATCGCGAAATTGTGGCCGATGCCGATCTGCGGAAACTCGGCGGCGAGATAGGCCGAGAGTTCCTCGGCGTCGAAGGAGAGCGGCATTTCGTGGCGGGCCATCGGGTTTCCCTTGGGGTTGCCGCCGCAGGCATAGCGGCAAGTCCGGCCCGACGCCATGGCGGCCGATTCGATTCGTCGCACAACCGGCCCCGGTCGCCTCACCGCGGCGGGCCCTCGATCGACGTCTGCACGAAGCAGCGTGGCGAAAGCAAATCCCAATGACCGCCCCGACGGGAACGATATCGTCGAGACGTGCCCAAACGTCGGCCGCGCCGGAACGCTTTATCGGTTGCTTGCGCCTGCGCAAGGGAGGACAATTCCCACCATGAGCCCGCTTCATCCCCTTGGCGCCGCCGCCGTTCGCCGCAGCGACGCCGCCGGCGTCGCGACCCTGACGCTCGACGATCCGGCCTCGCGCAACGCCCTGTCGCTGGCGATGATCCAGGCGCTGAGCGATGCGCTCGCCGCGGTCGCGGAAGACGCGGGCGTGCGCGCGGTCGTCCTCGCGGCCGAAGGGCCGGTCTTTTCCTCCGGCCACGACCTGCGCGAACTGGCCGCGCACAGGAACGACGAGGACGGCGGCGCGGCGTTCTACGGGCGCCTGATGGACGCCTGCGCGCAGATGATGCAGGCCATCGTCGGCCTGCCCAAGCCGGTGATCGCGGCGGTCGAGGGGATCGCCACCGCCGCCGGCTGCCAGCTCGTGGCGACGTGCGATCTGGCATTTGCCGGCGCGCCCGCGCGTTTCGCGCTGCCAGGCGTGAACATCGGCCTGTTCTGTTCGACCCCGCTGGTCGCCGTGGCGCGCAATCTGTCCCGCAAACACGCGATGGAAATGGCGCTGACCGGCGCGCTCCTTCCTGCGGTCGAGGCCGAGCGCCGCGGCCTCGTCAACCGCGTCGTCCCGGCTGGCGCGGCGCTCGCGCACGCGCAGGCGATGGCGGTCGATCTCGCGGCGCGATCGGCGGCGACGCTCGCAATCGGCAAGCGGACGTTCCACCAGCAGATCGAACTCGGCCTCGGCGAAGCCTATGCGCTCGCCTCGCGCGCCATGGTCGAAAATCTGCTCCATCCCGACGCCGACGAGGGCATCGGCGCCTTTCTCGAAAAGCGGCCGCCGCGCTGGGTCCGGGAATGAACGTGCGCCCGGCGGCCTTGTGGTGAATCACGACTCCTATCCCGACGCCTATATCCGCGCAATTCTCGGCGCGACGAAGACGATCGCAATGGTCGGCGCCTCGGCCAACGAGGCGCGGCCGTCCTTCTTCGTCCTCAAATACCTGGCCGCGCGCGGCTATTCCATCCTGCCGATCAATCCCGGGCTCGCCGGCGGGACGATCGCCGGAATCGCCGTCTACGGCGCCCTTGCCGATGTTCCCTGCCCGATCGACATGGTCGACATCTTCCGCAATTCCGCGGCAGCGGGCGCGGTCGTCGACACGGCGCTGACGCTCAGCCCGCGACCCCCTGTGATCTGGATGCAGCTCGGAGTGCGAAACGACGCCGCCGCGGCGCGCGCCGAAGCGGTCGGCGTCAAGGTTGTGATGAACCGCTGTCCGAAGATCGAATTCGGCCGGCTTTCCGGCGAAATCGGCTGGAGCGGGGTCAATTCGCGCGTCCTTTCCGCACGCAAGCCCTTGCGCGCCGGCGCGGGATTCCAGAGGTTCACGATCGGGCGGGAGTGAGCGTTTTCCGGGAAGTGCAAGCCGGCGGCGCAAATCGCAATTGCATTGACTTTGCCCGAAATGGTCCTATAGGTGCCCGCGCCGTGAGCCCTTGCGCGGGTCCGGCGTTGCGTGGCGCGAAGAGCGCGCCCTCTCATGAATAGCGCTATCGGCGCGCGGCGTATCTTCAGACGCCGGAAACGCCACATCTAGGCAGATCAAATGAAGTTTAATGAACTCGGCCTGAGCGAGAAAGTGCTCAAAGCCGTCGAATCCTCGGGATATGACACGCCGACCCCGATTCAGGAACAAGCCATTCCATACGCCCTCGAAGGCCGCGACGTGCTCGGAATCGCCCAGACCGGCACCGGCAAGACGGCAGCCTTCACGCTGCCGATGCTTTCGCGTCTCGAGAAAGGACGCGCCCGCGCCCGTATGCCGCGCACGCTGATCCTCGAACCGACGCGCGAACTGGCGGCGCAGGTCGAGGAGGCCTTCGCCAAATACGGGATCAACCACAAGCTCAACCTCGCCCTGCTGATCGGCGGCGTATCGTTCGGCGACCAGGAGGCCAAGATCACGCGCGGCGCCGACGTCCTCATCGCGACGCCTGGCCGGCTGCTCGATTTCGTCGAACGCGGCAAGCTCCTGTTGACCGGCATCGAAATTCTGGTGATCGACGAGGCCGATCGCATGCTCGACATGGGGTTCATTCCCGACATCGAGCGCATCTGCAAACTGGTGCCGTTCACCCGCCAGACCCTGTTCTTCTCCGCGACAATGCCACCGGAAATCACGCGGCTCGTCGACACGTTCCTCCACAATCCGGTGCGCATTGAAGTCGCCAGGGCCGCTTCCACCGCGGCGGGCATCACGCAGACCCTGGTGCGTTCGGGCTCGACGCCCGAGGAGAAGCGCGCGACTCTGCGCCGGATCGTCCGCAACGCCGAGAATTTCAAGAACGCGATCATCTTCTGCAACCGCAAGCGCGACGTCCAGGTGGTCTATCGCTCGCTGGAGAAGCACGGCTTCTCCGTCGGCGCGCTGCACGGGGATCTCGACCAGCGCACGCGCATGGCCGCGCTCGACGCCTTCCGCAACGATCAGGTGCAATTGCTGGTCTGCTCGGACGTCGCGGCGCGCGGCCTCGACATTCCAGACGTCAGCCATGTCATCAATTACGACGCGCCGCACCATGCCGAGGATTACGTCCACCGGATCGGGCGGACGGGCCGGGCCGGCAAGCTCGGCGCGGCGCTGACGATCGTCTCGCGCGCCGACCAGCGCGCGATCGACGACATCGAAAAGCTGATCGAGACCAAGATCGACTGGCAGGTCGGCGGCGAGGAGCCGGCGGTCGAGGCGGCCGAGGCGGCAGAGCCCCGGGAATCGCGCAGCCCGCGCCGCGGCCGCGAGCGGGGCGCCCGTCCGACTCCCGGCGAGTCGCGCCGGCACCGCGCCGAACGGCCTGCCGCTCTCGCCGACGCGCCGGCGCCGGCGCCCCGTCATGAAGCCCGCGGCCGCGCCCCCGCGCGCGAAGAGCGCCGCCGGGCGCCGCCCGCGGAGCGGGCCGCGCCCCGCCGCAGCGAATCCCTCCCGCGCGAGGCGGCGCCGCGCCGCCAGCCGGTTCGCCCGGGCGACGCCGGCCGCCCGCGCGAACAGACGCTCCCCGCGCCGAGGCCGCATCGCGAAACCGATCATTCCGACGCGCCGATCATCGGGATGGGCGACCACGTGCCCGGCTTCCTGCTGCGGGCGGTGAAACTGCCTCCGGTCAAGGTCGAGGCGGAGGCCGAAGACTAGAGTCGCAGGGCCTCCACTGGCCGGCTCAGACGCCGGCGGTCAGGGCCTCGGCGCTCGCCGGCGTGATCGCGACGCTCTCGCCGCAACCACAGGCCGAGGTCTCGTTGGGGTTGACGAACACGAATCCGGCGGAAAGCCGATCGGTTCGGAAATCCATGCTGGAGCCGAGCAGGAACAGCACCGCCTTGGGATCGATGAGGACCCGCACGCCCTTGTCCTCGACGATCTCGTCATGGGGCGCGACCGCGTCGGCGAATTCCATCGTATAGGACATGCCGGCGCAGCCGCCGTTCCTGACGCCGACCCGCACGCCCGCGATCGGCTTGTCGGAGGCCTCGATGATTTCGCGCACCCGGGCGGCGGCCGCCTCGGTCAGGGTCATCACTTTGAATCTGGAACGCGTCGATCCCATCGGTCTCTCCTCCGACCGGGTTCAAGGCCCGGCGAATTCCCGTCCAACATAGCAATGACCGCTGAGGATTAACAGGGGCTCGCGTATGTCCCTGACTGACCGCGCCATCGACTCCTGCTGGAGCTTGGCCGCCATCCGTGGCAAACCCCGCGGGAAAGCGCGAAGGATAGGCCCGTCCATGTCGATTTCGTCCCCGCTCCCGTCCGATCTCGCGGCGGCCCTGACGCGCATCGCCGAGGCGCTCGAGCGGCTCGCCCCCGCCGCTCCGCCGCCGTCGGACTTTTCGGCCGCCGACGCATTCGTCTGGCGCGCCAGCGCCGCCACGCTCGCCCCGGTCGACCGGGTGAACCGGGTCGATATCGCGCTGCTGCGCGGAATCGATCGGGTTCGCGATGCGCTGGTCGAGAACACCGCGCGCTTCGCCAGGGGCCTGCCCGCCAACAATGCGCTGCTGTGGGGGGCGCGCGGCATGGGCAAATCGTCGCTGGTCAAGGCCGCGCATGCGCAGATCAACCGGGCGACGGGCGACGGCGCGGAACTCAAGCTGATCGAAATCCATCGCGAGGACATCGAGAGCCTGCCGGACCTGATGGGTCTTCTGCGCGTCGCGCCGTTCCGGTTCCTGGTCTTCTGCGACGATCTCTCGTTCGACGGCGACGACGCCTCCTACAAGTCGCTGAAGGCGGCGCTCGAAGGCGGCGTCGAGGGACGTCCGCCCAATGTATTGTTCTATGCGACGTCGAACCGCCGCCACCTGATGCCGCGCGACATGATGGAGAACGAACGCTCGACCGCGATCAATCCGGGCGAGGCGGTCGAGGAGAAGGTCTCGCTGTCGGATCGGTTCGGCCTCTGGCTCGGCTTCCATCGGTGCAGCCAGGACGAATATCTCGCGATGGTGTTCGGCTATGCCGCCCATTACGGCCTCGACGCGCCGCGCGCCGAGGTCGAGCGCGACGCGCTCGAATGGGCGACGACGCGCGGATCGCGCTCGGGCCGAACCGCCTGGCAGTTCATCCAGGATCTCGCCGGGCGGCTCGAGCGCCGGATCGAGGGCTAGAACGACAGAAGGGGCGGGCCTTTCCTTGGACCCGCCCCTTCCTCTTGCGCCGGCGGACCGAACGTGTCTCGCGATGGGTCCGCTGGCTCGTCGGTGCGTCCAGGTTCGAAAACTGGACGCCTCTCCCGCTTGGACGTCTAGAGCCCGGCGAGAAAATTCGTGGGATCGACCGGAGTCGAGCCCTTGCGCAGTTCGAAGTGCAGCTGCGGCGAGGAGACATTGCCGCTCTGGCCCGACTTGGCGATGATCTGGCCACGCTTGACGGTGTCGCCGCGCTTCACCTCGAGTTCGCCGTTGTTGGCGTAGGCCGAGACGAAGCCGTTGGGATGCCGGATCAGCACCAGGTTGCCGTAGCCCTTCAATTCGCTGCCGGCGTAGGCGACCACGCCGCTCTCGGCGGCCTTGACGGACGTGCCTTCGGGAACGGCGATGTTGATGCCGTCATTGCCGCCGGCCTTGAAGCCCAGAATGATGCGACCGCGCGCCGGCCAGCGGAATTCGGGCGTCACGCCGGCCGCATCGGCCTCGGCGGCGGTCAGCGGCGGCGCTGCGGCCTGGGCGCCGGGATTGACGCTGCCGGTCGGCGCGGGATCGACGGGCTTCTTCTTGACCTGCGCGGCGGCCGCAGGCGCCGGATCGGCCTTGGCGACAGCGCCGGCCGGGGCGTGCTTGGCCGGGGCGGCGGCTTTCGCCTGCTCCGCCTTGTCGTGCGGCTTGGCCTTCCCGTCGGCGAGCTTGAGCTTGTCGGAAGCCTTGGCCGCGGGCGCTTCGCGCTTGTCGGCCGCGGCCGATTTTCCGCCGGCGTCGTAGACCGGAACGATCAGCCGGACGCCGGCATGAACCTGCGAGGAAGCGGCGAAGCCGTTGACCTTGAGCAGCGCCGCCACCGGGACGCCGTAGCGCCGCGAAATCGTGTCGAGCGTCTCGCCCTCGGCGACGACGACCGGCGATCCGCCCGCCGCGCGCCAGCCATTGGCGGAGCCGGCGACCGGCTGGCTCGCCAGCGGCCGGGCGATCGCGCCCGTCGTCGCCGGCGAAGGCGCCGGCAAGGCGGCGACGGCGACCGGGCTCGGATGGGCCGCGGCGGCGTAATTCGCATTCGGCTGCGCGGGCCCGTTGGCGGCGAGGTCGGCGTGCGGAACCAGCGCCGGCGGCGGCTGGTCGTTCGACGACACCGAAAACGGATTCGAGAAGGGATCGGCGAGCCGCGTCGAATCGGACGAGCAGCCCCCGAGCCAGGCGCCGAGCAGGCTCGCCAGAGCGATACGCACTGCCGCTCGCGGCATGTTCAACGCTGCACTTTCACTCATCGACCCCGTCCAGTGATAAACGCCCTTAACGATGGAGGTCATTAAGCGCTGCTTCGGTTAAGGGAAGGTTTATGATGATTCGAATTGCCGGAACCTTGTGGATGAGCCGACGGCGCGCAATCAGAGGCCGCGCGTCAGCCCGGGCGTCAGCGGCATCAGCGAGCGCGCGGCGCCGCAATCGACGGCGACCAGACGGCCCTCGCCGTCGCGCGCCAGACGGATGATGCGCTGAGTCCGGTCGTCGTGCGCGCGAGCGGTCACCAGCACGCCGTCGGCGCCGAGGCGTTCGACGAGGCCCTCGGGCGGCGTTTCGAGCAGTCCATGGACGATGATGCGGTCGAACCGCCCGCTGTCGGGCGCGGGCGCCAGCCCGTCCGCCCAGGTCACCTCGGCATTGTCGACGCCGAAGGCCTCCAGCCGCGCCGAAGCCTCCAGGGCGAGCGCCTGGCGCCGCTCCACGGCGACCACCCGGCCGGCGAGCTGCGAGAGCAAAGCCGTCGCGTAGCCGGTCCCGGCCCCGATCTCCAACACGCTGTGCGTTCGGTCCAGGCCGAGCGCCGCGATCATCGCCGCCACGACCGAGGGCGGCGGCGCGGTCTGGCCGCCGCCGATGGGAAGCGCGATGTCGCGCGCCGCGACGTCCTGGTAGCGCTGCGGCATGAACAATGCGCGCGGCGCCCGCTCGAGCGCGCGCAGGAGGCCGAGATCCTGGACGCCGCGCGCGCGCATGCGCAGCGTGAACTGGGCCCGTTCGGCGGCGTCGACGCCGTCGTTCACCTGCCGCCCCCGCCCGCGCGCCGTCGCTCCATCGATCCCTCCCGCCGGCGCGGCTCAATCGGCCGCGAAGGCCTCGGCGAAGCGGGTCCGCGTCGCTTCGTCCGTCAGGTCGAGCCGCAGCGGCGTCAGCGAAATCCGCCGGGCCGCGAGCGCCGCCATGTCGGTTCCCGCGCCCGGGGTGAACGCCCCGCGCTGCATCATCAGCCAGTAATAGGGATTGCCGCGGCCGTCGCGCCGCTCCTCGATGCGCATCAGCTCGGTGTCGCGCTTGCCCTGGGTCGTGATCGCCACGCCCGCGACCTCGTCGGGCGCGCAGGCGGGAAAATTGACGTTGATGAGAATGCCGGGCGCGACCCCCGTCTCGAGGATCCGGGCGATCAGCGCCGGCGCATGGGTCTGCGCGCAATCCCAGCGGATCGCCTTGTGCCCCTCCGGGCCGCCATAGGCCTGCGACAGCGCGATCGAGGGCACGCCGAGCAGCGTCCCCTCCATCGTCGCCGCGATCGTCCCGGAATAGGTGACGTCCTCGGCGACGTTCTGGCCGCGGTTGACGCCCGACAGGATGAGGTCGGGCCGGGCGTCCGCCATGATCCGGCGCGCGCCCATCAGCACGCAATCGGTCGGCGTGCCCTGCACGGCGAAATGGCGCGGGCTGATCTCGCGCAGCCGCATCGGATTGTTGAGCGACAGCGAATGGGCGACGCCGGACTGGTCGGTCTCGGGCGCCACGACATAGACGTCGTCGGACAGCGTCCTGGCGATCGCCTCCAGGATCGCCAGGCCCGGCGCATGGATGCCGTCGTCGTTGGTCAGCAGGATGCGCATGGAGGATCCATTCCGTTGGAGGCGCCTTGTATCGCGCGACAGCGATTCGCGCGACAGCCGATGTCGATCGCCTCGCCGCCCGCCCGCCATCCCGTGCGCGTCGCCCGGCCGCGGAGCCCGGCGGAAATTTTTGGAAACTTTTGGAAACTTTTGGAAACTTTTGGAAGCTTTTGGAAGCTTTTGGAATCCTCTGGAATCGTTTGGAAACTGACCGGTGGCGACTCTCATTGCCAGATTTTCATGCGATTGCGGGCAATTTCAATGGCTTGCGAGCGCGCGGACATGTCCCGCGACCCCGCGGCGCCCGCGCCTGCCGGAGGCTCGAAGGCCCCGAGGCGGTCGCGGCGGAACAAGGACGAATGGCGCCGCGAACGAACCGAGGGTCGCCACCCTCGGGGACCGCCTCGCTGCGCGCCTTCTGGCGTTGAGGGACGGACGGCCTGGAAATGACGCCGGCGCCCTCGCCGCCGACGAATCCGGCGCCGATCGAAGGCCGAGGTCGGCCAATCGAGCCGGCGGCGAAGATGGAAGCGCGCCGGATGAGGCCTTCATCGGTGGTGAGCCGGATCCTGGGGGCCGGCCGGGCGGGCGGGGTCATCGAGAGCGCCTCTGACGGAGGGAGGATCATTCTGAATATCAGAATTTCGGTCATTCGGCAAGCGTTTTGTGACGACGCCCTGCGCGGCGACGCGTGACGGGGGTTGAAAACAATCCGAGCGCGCCTGCCCCTGCGGGGTAGCGCCGACTCCCTTTCTCCCGCATGCGGGAGAAGGGCGCAGCTCCTCCGCTTGCGGGGGACACGCCGGGCGCGTGGACGCGCTCCGCTCCACCGGGATTGAAAGGATTTCAAGGGCGGCCTCGACCGACCGCACCCTCGAAATGGCGCGGCTTTCGGCCGGTGTTTGCGCAGCAGGGCTCAGCCTGTCGGCGCGATCCGCTCGAGCCCGCCCATGTAGCGCCGCAGCGCCTCCGGAATCGTGACCGAGCCGTCGGGGTTCTGGCAGTTCTCCAGCACCGCGACCAGCGCGCGGCCGGTCGCCACGCCCGAGCCGTTGAGGGTGTGGACGAAGCGCGTGTGCTTCGCGTCGGCGGCCTTGCAGCGGGCGTTCATCCGCCGCGCCTGGAAATCGCCGCAGACCGAGCAGGACGAGATCTCGCGGAACCGCCCCTGCCCCGGCAGCCAGACTTCGATGTCATAGGTCTTCTGCGAGGCGAAGCCCATGTCGCCGGCGCACAGCGCCACCGTGCGGAAATGCAGGCCGAGACGTTCGAGAACCTTCTCCGCGCAGCGCGTCATCCGCTCGTGCTCCTGCGCCGACTGCTCGGGCGTCGTGATCGAGACGAGCTCGACCTTGTTGAACTGGTGCATGCGGATCATGCCGCGCGTGTCGCGCCCCGCCGCGCCCGCTTCGGCGCGGAAGCACGGCGTGCCGGCGGCATAGCGCAGGGGCAGGCGCTTTTCGTCGACGATGGATTCGCGGACGAGGTTGGTGAGCGGGACTTCGGCGGTGGGGATGAGCCAGAAGTTTGCGACTCCCGGAATTTCACCCACCAGTTCGGCGGCTACTCGTTTGAACAGTTCCTCCGCAGGTATCATCTGGAAAAAATCGGGCTCGGAAAGACCACTCCTTGAGATCACCCGTGTGACCGCCGCCATGTACTGATCATGTTGACTCACAGCCGCAGACACGCGGAACTGATCCTCGGCAAATTTCGGCAATTGCGCCGTCCCGAACATCGTCTGATCCCGCACCAGCAGCGGGGGGCTGACCTCCTGGTAGCGGTGCTCGCGGTTGTGAAAATCTAGCATGAACTGCGGGAGCGCGCGCGCGAGCCGCGCGCGCGCGCCCTTCAGCACCAC
>JBEKEI010000023.1:0-40336 GCA_050013915.1 Roseiarcus sp. | reverse complement strand
TTCATGTCGCGCGCCAATTCGATCGTCATCCATGGCGGCAAGCTCGATCTCGCCATGCAGCTCATACTCACCCCGATGATCATGCAGCTGATCGAGAAGCGTCGACGAGCGTGAGACTCGAATCCAACGGGAGGAAACCAGCATGAACGCCCCGAGCAAGCCGCAGGACGTCAAACAGGCCAGCCAGACCGTGCGCGGCAAGGATCGCTACAGATCCGGCGTCATGGAATATCGCAAGATGGGCTATTGGGAGCCCGATTACGAGCCGAAGGACACCGACGTCATCGCCTGCTTCCGCATCAGCCCGCAGGACGGCGTGGACGCGATCGAGGCGGCCGCCGCGGTGGCGGGCGAAAGCTCGACGGCGACCTGGACGGTGGTGTGGACCGATCGGCTGACGGCGACCGAGAAATATCGCGCCAAATGCTTTCGCGTCGATCCCGTCCCGAACGGGCCCGGCCAGTTCTTCTGCTACATCGCCTACGACATCGATCTGTTCGAGCCGGGCTCGATCGCCAACCTCTCCGCCTCGATCATCGGCAACGTGTTCGGCTTCAAGCCGCTGAAGGCGCTGCGCCTCGAGGACATGCGGTTTCCCGTCGCCTATGTGAAGACGTTCCAGGGCCCGGCGACCGGAATCGTCGTCGAGCGCGAGCGGCTCGACAAGTTCGGCCGTCCGCTGCTCGGCGCCACCGTCAAGCCGAAGCTCGGCCTGTCCGGACGCAACTACGGACGCGTCGTCTACGAGGCGCTGAAGGGCGGGCTCGACTTCACCAAGGACGACGAGAACATCAATTCGCAGCCGTTCATGCACTGGCGCGAGCGGTTCCTCTACTGCATGGAGGCGGTCAACCGCGCCCAGGCGGCGACCGGCGAGGTCAAGGGCACCTATCTCAACGTCACCGCCGCCACGATGGAGGACATGTACGAGCGCGCCGAATTCGCCCGCGAGATCGGTTCGTGCATCGTGATGATCGACCTCGTCATCGGCTACACCGCGATCCAGTCGATGGCCAAATGGGCGCGCCGCAACGACATGATCCTGCACCTCCATCGCGCCGGCCACGGCACCTACACGCGCCAGAAGGCGCATGGCGTGTCGTTCCGCGTCATCGCCAAATGGATGCGGCTCGCCGGGGTCGACCACATCCACGCGGGCACCGTGGTCGGCAAGCTCGAGGGCGATCCGAACATGACGCGCGGCTATTACGACATCTGCCGCGAGGATTTCAATCCGCTGCGGCTCGAGCACGGCCTGTTCTTCGAGCAGCGCTGGGCCTCGCTCAACAAGGTCATGCCGGTCGCGTCGGGAGGCATCCACGCCGGCCAGATGCACCAGCTCGTCGACCTGCTCGGCGAGGACGTCGTCTTGCAGTTCGGCGGCGGCACGATCGGCCATCCCGCCGGCATCCAGGCCGGCGCGACCGCCAACCGCGTCGCGCTGGAGGCGATCATCTTCGCGCGCAACGAGGGACGCAACCTGCTCGAAGAGGGCCCGAAAATCCTCGCCGAGGCGGCCAGGTCCTGCCTGCCGCTGCGCCAGGCGCTCGACATCTGGAAGGACGTCACCTTCGACTATGCCTCGACCGACGCGCCCGATTACGTCGCGTCCGTGTCCGTATCGAACTAGGGAGGCGAACATGCGAATCACCCAAGGCTGCTTTTCCTTCCTGCCCGACCTGACCGACGCGCAGATCCGGTCACAGGTCCAGTACGCGCTCGACAAGGGCTGGGCGATCAACCTCGAATTCACCGACGATCCGCATCCGCGCAACACCTATTGGGACATGTGGGGCCTGCCGATGTTCGACCTGCGCGACGCCGCCGGCGTCATGCAGGAGCTCGGCGAGTGCCGGAAGCACTATGGCGACCGCTACATCCGCCTGTCGGCGTTCGACAGCGGCCACGGCTGGGAATCGGTCCGAATCTCCTTCCTCGTCAACCGCCCGGCCAACGAGGACGGCTACCGGCTCGACCGCCAGGAGGGCGCCGGACGCAATATCCGCTACACGACGCGGCCCTACGCCGCCGACCGGCCCGAGGGCCGTCGCTACCGCTAGCCACGCCCGCCCCGGCCGCGCCGCCGGCCCGGGCGTCGCGGCTCGTCTCCCCTGGAAACCGCCGGCGCGCCGGACCGCAGGCCCTGTCGTCCCCTCCCGGGCGAGGAGGCCGCCGCGCCGGCGCCGCCGCGCTTGGCCCCCGGAGCATCCCGATGGTGGAACCGACAGACCAACAACCGCGGATCCGGCTCCGCGACGAGATCGAAGGGGCGGGAATCAACGAGGTGCTCGAACAGCTCGACCGCGAACTCGTCGGACTGGCGCCGGTCAAGACCCGCATCCGCGAAATCGCCGCGCTGCTGCTGATCGAACGCGTCCGCCGCAAGCTCGGCCTGACCGGCGAGACGCCGACCCTGCACATGTCGTTCACCGGAAATCCCGGCACCGGCAAGACCACCGTCGCCCTGCGCATGGCCGATATCCTCCACAAGCTCGGCTTCGTGCGGCGCGGCCATCTCGTCTCGGTCACCCGCGACGACCTTGTTGGCCAGTACATCGGCCATACCGCGCCCAAGACCAAGGAAATCCTCAAGAAGGCGATGGGCGGCGTGCTGTTCATCGACGAGGCCTATTACCTCTACCGTCCCGAGAACGAGCGCGACTACGGGCAGGAATCGATCGAAATCCTGTTGCAGGTGATGGAGACGCAACGCGAGGATCTCGTCGTGATCCTGGCCGGCTACGCCGACCGCATGGACAAGTTCTTCACCAGCAACCCCGGCTTCCGCTCCCGAATCGCGCACCATGTCGACTTCCCCGACTATGACGACGGCGAACTCGCCGAAATCGCCGAGATCATGCTGAAGCGGCAGAACTACGGCTTCAGCGACGACGCGCGCGCGGCGTTCGGCCGCTATATCGCGCTGCGCAAGCGGCAGCCGCTGTTCTCGAACGCCCGCTCGATCCGCAACGCGCTCGACCGCGCGCGGCTGCGCCAGGCCAACCGGCTCGTCGGCGACCTCGATCGCGATCTCACGGCGCGCGACATCATGACGCTGGAGGCCGCCGACATCCTGTCGAGCCGGGTGTTCCTCGACCCGCCCGGCGCGAAGCCGGGCTGAGCCCGAGGGCCCGGCTCGTCCCCCCAAGTCCGGCCTTCGAGGGATCCTTGCCCGGGCCGCGCCCGGGCGATCCGATTGACATGGATCAAGGACGGCGCGGATGGGCTCACCCATTGCTGCCCCGAGTTGGCGCGGCGCCCGTTCGCACGCGCCGCCGACACGGGGATTCCAATGACGCAGACTTCGGCGCCTGCAAAAGGCATGACTCTGGGCGAGATCGGCCTCGTCATCGCTTTCACGCTGCTCGCCTTCCTGTCGATCTTCATCGCCGCCAAGGCCTACGAGCCGGCGTTCGCGTTCCACGCGACGCTGTTCGCCATCGCCGGCGCGGGCGCCGCCTTCGCGATCGTCAACCGCTATCTCAACCGGCCCGCGCAGGCCCCGCCGCAGACGATCGACGGCAAGCCCAACTACAATTTCGCGCCGGTCAGGTTCCTCTCGCTCGCCGCGGTCTTCTGGGGCATAGCCGGGTTCACGGTCGGCCTCTATATCGCGCTCGAACTCGCCTTTCCCGCGCTGAACCTCGACCTGCCCTGGATCACCTTCGGCCGGCTGCGCCCGCTGCACACCTCCGCGGTCATCTTCGCCTTCGGCGGCAACGTGCTGCTGGCGACCTCGTTCTACGTCGTGCAGCGGACCAGCCGCGCGCGCCTCGCCGGCGATCTGGCGCCGTGGTTCATCGCGCTCGGCTACAATTTCTTCATCGTCATCGCGGGAACCGGCTACCTGCTGGGCATCACCCATTCCAAGGAATACGCCGAGCCGGAATGGTACGCGGACATCCTCTTGGTCTCGGTCTGGGTGACCTATCTCCTGGTGTTCCTCGCCACGCTGTGGAAGCGCACCGAACCGCACATCTACGTCGCGAACTGGTTCTATCTCGCCTTCATCGTGACGATCGCGGTGCTGGTGCTCGGCAACAACGCCTCCATCCCGGTCTCGCTGTTCTCCTCGAAGTCCTACATCCTGTGGTCGGGCGTCCAGGACGCGATGATCCAGTGGTGGTACGGCCACAATGCGGTCGGCTTCTTCCTCACCGCCGGCTTCCTCGCGATCATGTATTATTTCATCCCGAAGCGCGCCAACCGGCCGATCTATTCCTACCGGCTGTCGATCGTGCATTTCTGGGCGCTCATCTTCCTGTACATCTGGGCCGGGCCGCACCACCTGCACTACACCGCCCTGCCCGACTGGGCGCAGACGCTCGGCATGACCTTCTCGATCATGCTGTGGATGCCCTCATGGGGCGGGATGATCAACGGCCTGATGACCCTGTCGGGCGCCTGGGACAAGCTGCGCACCGATCCGGTGCTGCGTATGCTCGTCGTGTCCGTGGCCTTCTACGGCATGGCGACCTTCGAAGGGCCGCTGATGTCGATCAAGATGGTGAATTCCCTCAGCCACTATACCGACTGGGGCATCGGCCACGTCCATTCGGGCAGCCTCGGCTGGGTCGGCTTCGTGTCGTTCGGCGCGCTCTACTGCCTCGTCCCGTGGGTGTTCAACCGCAAGGGCCTCTACTCGCTGAAGCTCGTCAACTGGCACTTCTGGATCGCGACGATCGGCATCGTCTTCTATATCTCGGCGATGTGGGTCGCGGGCATCATGCAGGGACTCATGTGGCGTGCTTACACCAGCCTCGGCTTCCTCGAATATTCCTTCGTGGAGACGACCCAGGCGCTGCATCCGATGTACGTGATCCGCGCGCTGGGCGGCGGCCTGTTCCTCGTCGGCGCCCTCATCATGGCCTACAATCTGGTGATGACGATCGTCGCTTCGCCGCAATCGGACGAGGCCGTGGAGCCCGGCTCCGTCCCCGTTCTCGCGCCCGCCGAATAAGGACAGGACCATGGCCGCCAATTCCGCTAGCCGCTCCCTCTGGGTGCGCCACCAGACGCTGGAGAAGAACTCCATCCTGCTGCTGATCGGCATCCTGATCGCCATATCCGTCGGCGGTCTGGTCGAGGTGCTGCCGCTCTTCTACCTCAAGAGCACGATCGAGAAGGTCGATGGCGTCAGGCCCTATTCGCCGCTCGAACTGCTCGGGTTCAACATCTATGTCCGGGAGGGCTGCTATCTCTGCCACTCCCAGATGATCCGGCCGCTGCGCGACGAGGTCGAGCGCTACGGCCATTATTCGCTGGCGGCCGAGAGCATGTACGATCATCCCTTCCAGTGGGGCTCCAAGCGCAACGGGCCCGATCTGGCGCGGGTCGGCGGCAAGTATTCGGACGACTGGCACCGCGACCACCTGCGCGATCCGCGTGCGGTCGTGCCGGGCTCGATCATGCCGCGCTATTCCTGGCTCGAGGCGACCCCGCTCGACGGCAGCCATGTCGGCGAGCACATGGCGACGCTGGCGATGACCGGCGTCCCCTATTCCAGGGAGATGATCGACAACGCCGACGCCGACCTGCTCGCGCAGGGGACCGCCGACGATCCGCATGCCGCGGATCTGCAGAGGCGCTATCCCAAGGCGATCGTGCGCGATCTCGACGCCGCCAAGGGGCGGCTGACCGAAGCCGACGCGCTGATCGCCTATCTCCAGCGGCTCGGCACGCAGGTCGACTTCAAGCTCTATGACGACAAGGCCAACATCCGCTGAGGGGGCGATCATGTCGACTTATGAAGTCCTGCAGAGCTTCGTCGCGTCGTTCGGCCTCGCCTATTTCGGCCTGATCTTCGTGGTCGTCTTCATTTGGGCGCTGCTGCCGTCGAAACGCGACGCATTCGCCGAAGCCGCCCGAATTCCGTTGCAGGAGGATTGATTCATGTCCGCAGATTCGGGCGCAAAGCACGAGACCGACGCCCACACCGGCACCCCGACGACCGGCCATGAATGGGACGGCATCAAGGAGCTCAACACGCCGCTGCCGCGCTGGTGGCTGTGGACCTTCTACGCCTGCATCGTGTGGGCGGTTGGCTATTGGTTCGTCTACCCCGCGTGGCCGCTGCTGACCGGCTATACCCACGGCTTCGCCGGATGGCAGTCGCGCGCGGCCGTCGTCGGCGAGATCGACGAGCTCAAGGGGATGCGGGCGCCGATGAACGACCGGATCGCCAAGGCGTCGCTGTCGGAGATCGAGAAGACGCCCGACCTCCTGGCTTTCGCCCGGGCGCAGGGGGGCGCGGCGTTCGCGATCAACTGTTCGCCGTGCCACGGCGCCGGCGGCCAGGGCTCGCGCGGCTATCCCAACCTCAACGCGGACCGCTGGATCTGGGGCGGCGGACTCGACGAGATCGCCGCGACGATAACCCATGGCGCGCGCTGGGACGCCGACCCGGACACACATGCGACGATGATGCCGTCGTTCGGAAAGGACGGCACGCTGAAGCCCGCGCAAATCTCCGCGGTCGCCGACTATGTCCGGACCCTGTCGGGCGCCGCACCCGACGCCGGCGCCGATCTCGACGGCGGCAAGAAGATATTCGCGGAGAACTGCGCCGTCTGCCACGGCGACGATGGCAAGGGCAACAAGGAGCTCGGCGCGCCCGATCTGTCGACCCAGGTCTGGCTCTACGGGCCGACCAAGGCCGACATCGTGCAGCGGGTGACGATCGGCGGCGGCGGCGTGATGCCGGCATGGGGCGCCAAGCTCGACGCGCCGACGATCAAGACGCTCGCGGTGTTCGTCCACAGCCTGGGCGGCGGCCAGTGACCTCGCTGCGGACCGACATCGACGACGACTATGTCGAGGGTCCGCTCTACGCCGCGGCCAAGCGCATCTATCCGCAGAGCGTCCGGGGCGTCTACCGGCGCATCAAGTGGATCGTGCTGTGCGTGACGCTCGGCCTCTACTATCTCCTGCCGTTCGCGCGCTGGGATCGCGGCCCCAACGAGCCGCATCAGGCGGTGCTCGTCGACATGACGCACCGGAAGTTCTATTTCTTCTTCATCGAGATCTGGCCCCAGGAGGTCTATTACCTCACCGGCCTGCTGATTCTGGCCGCGATGACGCTGTTCCTCCTCAACGCCGTCGCGGGCCGGATCTGGTGCGGCTACCTGTGTCCGCAGACGGTCTGGACCGACCTCTTCTTCGCCGTCGAGCGTCTGGTCGAAGGCGACCGGCGCGAACGCATGCACAAGGACAGCGGTCCCTGGACGTTCCGGCGCGTGCGCGAGAAGACTCTGAAGCACGCGATCTGGCTCGTGATCGCCTGGTGGACCGGCGGCGCCTGGGTGCTCTATTTCAACGACGCGCCGACCCTGGTCGGCCAGCTCGCCACCCTCCAGGCGCCCGCGATCGCCTGGATCTGGATCGGCATTTTGACGGCGACGACCTACGGGCTCGCCGGCTTCATGCGCGAGCAGGTCTGCGTCTACATGTGTCCGTGGCCGCGCATCCAGGCGGCGATGACCGACGAGAACGCGCTCAACGTCACCTACCGGCGCGACCGCGGCGAACAGCGGATGTCGCTCAAGAAGGCGACCGCCGCGCGGGCGCTCGGGGAGCCGGCCGGCGACTGCATCGACTGCAACCAGTGCGTCGCGGTCTGTCCGACCGGCGTCGACATCCGCGACGGCGCCAATCTCGGCTGCATCCAGTGCGGCCTGTGCATCGACGCCTGCGACGCCGTGATGGAGAAGATCGGCCGCCCGACCCGCCTCATCGCCTACGACACCGAAATCAACATCGACCGCCGCCGCGCCGGCAAACCCAATGTGTTCAAACCGGTCAGGGCGCGCACGATCCTCTATGTCGTGGTCATCGCGCTGGTCGGCGGCGTCATGACGGCGGCGCTGGCGACCCGCGTCGATCTGGGCGTCAGCGCCATCCACGACCGCAACCCGATGTTCGTCAGGACCGCGGACGGATCGATCCGCAACGGCTATCTGATTCGACTCGTCAACCGGGCCTCGACAGCCCGCGAATTCACGATCGGCGCGGAGAGCGCGGAGGTTCCGCGCCTCCAGGCGATCGGCGTCGAAAGCGATCCCCAGGGCCGGCTGATCGCGCAGGTCGGACCCGACCAGACCCGTGAAATCCGGGTGACGGCGACCCTCCGCGCCGCCGTGGCGCGTCCGGCGTCGCAGGATCTGGCGTTCCGGATCGTCGACCGTGCGACCGGCGAGACCGCGATCGTGAAGGATCATTTCGACGCGCCCTGATCCGGCGCCAGTACCAGGCGAGGCGACCATGAGCATCGAAATCGACGAACCTGCCGATCGAGCCGCGGCCGAGCGGCGCGAGTTCAGGGGCTGGATGGCGCTGGCCTCGCTGATCGCCTTCTTCGGCGCGATTTTCTTCGCCAATGGCGCGCTGGTCTATTACGCGCTGTCGACCTTCAGCGGCGAACAGGAATCGAGCCCCTATGAGCACGGCCTCGCCTATGACCGGGATATTGCGGCCGCGCGCGAACAGGACGCCCGCCAGTGGCGCGTCTCCGTCAACGCGCTTCGGTCGCAGAGCGGCGCGCCGGCCTCGATCGACGTCGCGATGCGCGACGCCGACGACCAGCCGCTGCAGGGTCTGGTCGTCGACGCGACGCTCGAGTTTCCCGCCGACAAGAAGCTCGACAAGCACACGACGCTGAACGAGGCGGCGCCCGGCCAATACCGCGCCGACGCCTCCCTGCCGGCGGGACAATGGGATCTCGTCATCGAAGCCCGGCGCGACGGCGCGCGTCTGTTCCGTTCGCGCAACCGGATCGTGTTGCAATAGAGGCCTGAATGAGCGCCAGCGTCGATCTCTCGAGTTTCGTGCGCCACCACGACGATGGCACCGCGCGGCTGGATCTCGCGGTCGACGGCGTCACCTGCGCCGCCTGCATCGGCGACATCGAGGGCGCGCTCGCCCGGCTGCCGGGTCTGTTGCGTGCGCGCCTCAACTACACGAGCCGACGCCTGACGGTCGAATGGTCCGAAGGCGCGCTCGATCCGGCCCGGGTGCTCGAGCGGCTCTCCGGGATCGGCTATCGGGCCCATCCGTTCTGCGCCAACGAGGCGGAGGACGCCGAGGCGCGGCAGGCGCGCTGGCTGCTACGCTGCCTGGCGGTCGCGGGTTTCGCCGCGATGAACGTGATGCTCCTGTCGGTCTCGATCTGGGCGGGCGAGGCCAGCGACATCACCCCGGAGACGCGCGATTTCTTCCACTGGCTCTCGGCGCTGATCGTGCTGCCGGCGGCGGCCTTCGCCGGCCAGCCGTTCTTCCTCAGCGCCCTGCGCGCGCTGCGCGCCGGCGGGCTCAACATGGACGTGCCGATTTCGCTCGGCATCGTCCTCGCGCTGACCATGTCGGTCGTCGAGACGATCGGGCATTCCGCGCACGCCTATTTCGACTCGGCGATCATGCTGATGTTCTTCCTGCTGGTCGGTCGCTATTGCGATCTGGCGATGCGGCGCAGGACGCGCTCGGTCGCCGCCAATCTCGCCGCGCTGCGCATGCCGATGGCGACCCGCATCGAGGCCGGCGGGGAGGCGGTCGAGACGCCGGCGACCACGCTGCGGCCCGGCGACGTCGTGCTGGTGCGGCCCGGCGAGCGCGCGCCCGCCGACGGCGTCGTCATCTCCGGCCGGTCGGAGATCGACGAGAGCATGATCACCGGCGAGACGTCGCGCCGCGCGGCGGCGCAAGGCGCCACGATCTATGCGGGCGCGCTGAACTTCAGCGGCGCCTTGCGCGTGCGGGTGCGCGCGGCGGCCGGCTCCGGCCTGCTCGACGAGATCGAGCGGCTGATCGAAGGCGCCGTCGCCCAGAAGGCGCGCTACCGGCGGCTCGCCGACCGCGCCGCGCGGCTCTACGCGCCGGTCGTCCACCTCACGGCGCTGGCGACCGCGGTCGGCTGGCTCATCGCCGGCCATTCGCTGCATGATGCGGTCATCGCCGCGATCGCGGTGTTGATCATCACCTGCCCCTGCGCGCTCGCGCTCGCCGTCCCGGCGGTCCAGGTCGTCGCGTCGGGCGCGCTATTCAAGGCCGGCGTGCTGCTGAACGCCGGCGACGCGATCGAGCGCCTCGCCCGGGTCGACACCGTTGTTTTCGACAAGACGGGGACGTTGACGCTGCCGGAGCCGAGCGTCGTCAACGCCGATGCGATCGATCCCGCGCTGATCCGCCTGGCGGCGCGGCTGGCGCTGTCGAGCCGCCATCCGCTCGCTCGGACCGTCGCGGCGCAGGATCCCGGCGGCGCGCCGTTCGATCAGGCGCAGGAGAGCCCGGGCGAGGGTGTCTCGACCGTGATCGACGGCGTCGAGACGAGGCTCGGCAGCGCCGCCTATTGCGGCCTCGAGGCGCAGGCCGAAACGGCGCAGGCGGGCGACCCCGCAGCCTCGGTCATCGCCTTCCGGCATGGCGAGGCGGGCGCGGTCCTGCTCGTGCGCCAGGCGCTGCGCGCCGACGCCGCCGCAACGGTCGCCGGCCTGCGCCGCGACGGCCTGACGGTGACGATCCTGTCGGGCGATCGCGCCGACGCGGTCGAGGCCGCGGCGCTTGCGCTCGGCGTCGCGGACTGGCGCGCGGGGATGAAGCCGCAGGACAAGATCGCCTTTCTCGAGGCGCTGAAGGCGCGCGGCGCCAGGCCGCTGATGGTCGGCGACGGCCTCAACGACGCCCCGGCGCTCGCGGCGGCCGATGTCTCGCTGTCGCCGATCACCGGCGCGGAAGTCGCGCAGGCGACAGCCGACGCGGTCTTCCTCGGCGATCGGCTCGCGCCGGTGCGCGAGGCGATCCGCGTCGGCAGACTCGCCGATTTGCTCATGCGGCAGAATCTCGGCCTGGCGATCGCCTATAATCTCGTCGCGGTGCCGCTGGCGATCGCAGGTCTGGCGACGCCGCTGATCGCGGCGCTCGCCATGTCGGGCTCGTCGATCTTGGTCACCGTCAATGCGCTTCGCGCGCGTTCGTCCCGGCCCGCGCGGGAGAGCGTCCGATGACCATCCTTCTCGTGCTCGTACCCATCGCCCTTTCGCTCGGCGGGCTCGGGCTGCTCGCGTTCCTGTGGTCGCTGCGCGCCGGCCAGTACGACGATCTCGACGGCGCCGCCGTGCGGGTGCTCGCCGACGACGATCTCGCCGGCGAGGATCGCCCGCGATGAGCTGGGTCACGCTGGCGCCGCCGCAGGAGCGGCCGGGCCATCTGGTCTGCGCCTGCGATCTCGACGCGCCGGCCGCGCCGCTGGCGGCCGCCGGCGCGACGGGGATCGGCGTCGCCGCGGGCGTCTTCGCCCTGACGGTGCTCGCGCAGGCGCTCACCGCGGCCGTCCTCCCGCTCGCCGGAATCGTGCTCGCGCCGCGGCCCGGCTGGGCCGCCCTGCCCTATGCGCTGACCCTGGTCGGCGCGAGCGTCGCCACGCTGCCGGCGGCGCTGCTGACGGATCTGTTCGGACGCCGCGCAGCGCTCGCGCTCGGCGCCAGCCTCGGCCTCGCGGGCGGCGCCGTCGCGGCGCGCAGTTTCGTCGCCGGCCAGTTCTTCGGTCTGGCGCTCGGCGCCTTCTGGCTAGGGGTCGCGCAGGGCTTCGGCTTCTTCTATCGCCACGCGCCGGTGCTGCGCGCCGCCGACAAGCCGCGCGCGGTCGCCGCGGCGCTCGGCGCCGGCGCGCTGGCGGCGCTGCTCGCGCCGGCGACGATCGGCGCCGCCCGGACCCTCGCCGGGCCGCTCGCTCCCGCCGCTGCGCTGCTCGCCGTCGGCGTCGCCCAGATCGCGATTCTCATCCTGGCGATGACGATGCAGCCCGCGCACGACGTCAGTGCGCCCGTTCCGGCGCGATCGCAACGCCGCGGCGTGTTCGCTCTCGCCACGCTCGCGGCCGCGGCCGCATGGTTCGCGATGGCCTCGCTGATGGCGAATGCGGCGCCGGCGATGGCGATCTGCGGCGTCGGGTCGGCGGCGGCCTCGGCCGTGATTGCGAGCCATATCCTGTCGATGTATGCGCCCGCCGCGATCGCCGGCCCGTGGATCGGCCGGTTCGGCGTGTCGAGGGTCGCGACCGCCGGACTGGCGATGATCGCATTTGCGCTGTTGGAAGCCAGCCGCGCCGCGGCGGCGCTCCATTTCGCGGCGCTGATGGCGCTGGCCGGCTGCGGCTGGTCGCTCGCCATGCTCGGCGCGACGATCGCGATCCACCGGGATTGTTCGCCGTCGCCGCGCCTGCTCGCGCTCCACGACGCCGCGCTGTTCGCCGCGGCGGTGGCGGGCGCACTGTGCGGGGCGTTCTGGAGATAGGCGCGCGGCCGGATTTGCTTGATCTGGATCAATGCGGGGATCCGCAGCGTCGCTAGCAGAGAAGGTCGAGGTCGTTCCGACCCGAAACGGCAGAAACGGGGAGAGGGGAATGGATTCGGGGTCCGCGGCTGCCGCCGGGGGAGCGTGGTTGCGGCGGTTGGTCGGCGCGGTCGGACGCCGCGTCGCCGAAGCGAGGGCGCAGCGCAGCCTGCGCGCGGAATTCGACGCGCTCGAGCGCGCCGGCGCGCTCGACGACGTGTTGCGCGATGTCGACATGACTCGCACCGACCTCGCGGCGATCGTCAAGGCCGATCCAGGGGCGGCGCGCCGGCTGGCGGCGATGGCGGCGCGGCTCGGCCTGGCCGACGCCCTGCGCCGGCATGGCGCTCGCCGGGACGTGCGCGAAATCGAGCTAGCCTGCACGCGCTGCGCCGCGACGGGCGAATGCGATACTTGGCTGCGCGGGAGCCAGGCGGGCGGAAACGAGAAATTCTGCCCGAATGCGGCGGCGCTCCAGGCCCTGCGCGACTGACCCGGCGGCCCTTCCGCGAAGAGGCTGAAACCGCGCCGAACAGGGAGTTCGGACAATGGAGAGAAGCGAACGCCGCGGCGACTTCATCCTCAGCTGGCGCGAGCCGGCGGAAGCGACGACGGCGCTCCCACACGAATGGTCGGTCGAGGTGACGACCGAATATCCGCGCCTGCTGGCGAAGCTGGGCAAGCGGCCTCGCCGCTTCACGGCGGACACCTGCGAATGCGCGCTCGCCGAGGCGCGCGGCTTCGTCGACAGCATCTCGCTGGCCTGATCGCCCGGAGGGCGGTTCGTGGGCGGCGCGCAAATCCACCGCATCGCGCCTTCGCGCACGGTCGCCGGGGCGCTGTGCCCGCCAGTATCGACGGCTGCGGGCGAGATGGCGCGGATGTTGACGCAGGTCAACGACAGCGGCCCGATTCCGGCGGAAGAGGATCGCGCGATATCAATGCCCCATTCGACGAGGTGTCGGGGGACCGAGTGGAGGAAATCATCATGAGCGACATCGGGCTGCGCCAGTACATCATGGATGAACTCGAATTCGAACCGAGCGTCAACGCCGCGCATATCGGCGTGGCGGTCGAGCACGGCGTGGCGACCCTGAGCGGCCATGTCGCCAGCTACGCCGAGAAGATCGCGACCGAACGCGTCGTCCAGCGCGTCAAAGGCGTGCGCGCGATCGCCCAGGAGATCGAAGTCCGCTATCCCGAGGCGAAGAAGACCGCCGATGACGAGATCGCCAAGCGCGCCTTGCAGATCATCGGCTGGGACACGACGGTTCCCGACGATGGCGTCAAGATCAAGGTCCAGAACGGCTGGATCACCCTGTCGGGCGACGTCGAATGGCACTACCAGCGCGCCGCCGCCGAGGAGGCCGTCCGCAAGCTGTCGGGGGTGCTCGGCGTCAGCAATCTGCTCGCCGTCCGCCCGCGCGTGAACGCCCATGACGTCAAGTCCCGCATCGAGGACGCGTTACGGCGCAACGCCGAAATCGAGGCGACCGGCGTGCGCGTGAACGTCTCGGGCTCGACCGTCACGCTCGAGGGCAGCGTCGCCTCGTGGCACGAGCGCGCCGTGGCCGAACAGGCGGCATGGGCGATTCCCGGCGTCGGAATCGTCGAAGATCGCCTGATCGTCGACTGAGGACGCGCGGCGCCGGAGGGGGCGCCGCCTTCGTCCGCGAATGCAGTGAGGAAACGCCCGTGCTGAAGGACATGATCGTGCATCTCGACGGCACGCCCGAGGACGAGACTCGGCTCAGCCACGCCGAGTCGGTTGCCGAGGCGCGTGGCGTCCGCATCACCGGGCTGTTCACCAACCCCCTGCCGGAATATGTCTTGGCCTCCGGCATGGACCCGGCATTCTCCTCGATCGCCGGCGTCGCGCAGTTGCAGGAGCGGCTCCACGAGGAGGGCGACGTCATCTGCGAACGGCTGAAGACCCGCCTTGCGAGGATCGGCCTTCCCAGCGAAGTCCGGAAGATCGAGGCCGGGCCCGGCGACCTGCCGAGGCTCTGCGCCTCGGAGGCGCGCTCGGCCGATCTGTTTCTCGCCACCGGCGGCTGGCCGAACGAGGCCGGCCTCGACTGGAGCAACCTCGTCGAGACGATCATCTTCGAGGCGGGCCGCGCGGTCTATCTCGCGCCGCCGGGCCGGAAGGCCGCGCGCGGCGTGCGCAACGCACTCGTCGCCTGGCGCGACACGCGCGAATCGGCGCGCGCGATCGCCGAAGCCCTGCCGTTGCTGATTCGCGCCGAGCGCACGCGGATCGTGACGATCGACCCGAAACGCGAGGGCGAGGACTGCGCCGCCCGTGCGACCGACATCGCCGCCCATCTCGACCGTCACGGCGCCAAGGTGGAGATCAGCGCCGTCGACACCAACGGCGGAACCGTCGCCGGGGTCCTGCTCGACGAGGCGCGGCGGATGAACGCCGACCTCATCGTGATGGGCGCCTATGGCCATTCGCGCTTCCGCGAATGGGTTCTCGGCGGCGTCACGCGCGACATGATCGCGCAGTCGGATACGCCGCTGCTGCTGGCGCATTGAGAGCGATCGCCTCACAAGGGCTCTTCCCAAGGCCGAACCTTCGGGGTTAGATGGCGCAGTGCCGCCTTCTTAGCGAGCGCCGCCTTGCCATCGTAACCGCCGGTCTCGACAGTTCCACCCAGCACGCGCGGTAGCGTCTTCGCGCTACCGCAATCGATGAACTGCGTTCTTCGAGGTGGCGGTTTGAGACCGGCATGGCCGCGCCGCAGAGCAGCCGCACTCCGCATCGCCCCCTGCGTGACCCGATCCGCCGCCACGCCGCGCCTCCGCCCGAGGCCTCTCGACGCCGTCGTCTTGACGAACTTCCCGACGGGAAGAGCAAGCCGGCATGTCGAATGTCCTGCGCGTCCAATGGACGGTCACGCCCCGAATCGCGCCGCAACCCTGGCTGGCCTGCAACCGATGCGGTCGCCCACGGCCGTTCCGGAGCAGCGGCAAGATCAGGATCAACGCCAATGGCGCACGCATCGACGTCTGGCTGATCTACAAGTGCCTCGACTGTGAAAACAGCTGGAAGCGGCCGCTGTTCGTGCGCCGGGACATCCGCGAGATCGACCCGCCGCTGCTCCATGCGCTCCACACCAACGATCGGGACTACGTGCGTCGCGTCGCCTTCGACGTGGAAAACCTGAGGCGCGCATCGGACCGGGTGGAAGAGTTCGCCGCCGTCGACCTCCGCAAGCAGGCGCTGTCGACGGCGTCGGAGCCGCCGGCGAGAATCGAGATCGTCTTCGCCGTCCCCACGCCCAGTTGCCTGCGCGTCGACCGTCTCCTGGCGACCGAACTCGGCGTGTCGCGCGCGAGGATGGGGGCAATGCAGGCGGCGGACCGGCTCGCACTGGCTCCGCACGGAGCGCGGATGTTGAGGCGGCCGGTCAGGGATCGGATGCGCGTCGCCATCGAAATATCCGGCAGCGGCGACGATCTCGATCTGCGCAGGCTGACCGACGACCCCGATGCGCGGTAGCGGCTTGCGGCCGTCCGCGACTTCGGACACGCGATGCGAAGCAGCCATGGCGCGATCCCGCCGCCGGCGCCGTCACCGCGCGTAGATCCCGCCGATCTCGCGCGCCATCGCAGCCTCGATCGCCTGCCGTTTCAGCTTCAGCGTCGGCGTCATCAGGCCATCGCCGACGGTCCAGGGCTGCAGCGTCAGCACGACCTTGCGCGGAGTCGCATAGCTCGGGAAATGCGCGACCGCCCGCTTGATCCGCTCGAGCGCAAGGCGGCGCAGGGGTTCGGAAGTCAGCGCCCCGTCGAGATCGCCCGACAGGCCGAGGCGGCTCGCCTCTTCCCGGGCGCTCGCGCGGCTCAGCACCGCGATCGCCGCGATGAACGGGCGGGCCTCGCCGATCACCATCACCTGCTCGAACAGCGGATCGGCGCCGATCGCCTGTTCGAGATCGGCGGGCGAAATCTTCTCGCCGGTCGAGGTGACGATGATGTCCTTGATGCGCCCCTTGATCACGATGCGGCCCGCGCGCATCCACGCCTGGTCGCCGGTGTGCAGCCAGCCGTCGGGATCGAGAACGCGCGCCGTTTCCTCGGGACGCCGCCAATAGCCCATCATGACATTGGGCCCGCGAACCATGAGTTCGTCATTGTCGCCGATCCTGACGTCGACGCCGGGGATCGGTTCGCCGACGGTCGCCGGATCGTTGCGGCCGAGCCGATTGACGCTGACGACCGGCGCGCTCTCGGTCATGCCATAGCCCTGCATGACGTTGATCCCCATCGCCAGAAAGCAGCGCGAGACGGCTTCGGGCATCGGCGCCCCGCCCGCCACCGCGACCTTAAGCCGGCCGCCGAACGGCGCCCGGATCGACCTCGCGACGAGGCGGTCGAGGATCGGCCAGAGCGCGCGGTCGGCGGGCGCGGGCCGGCGCGGCGGATCGGCCTGCGCGGCGAGGAACCGTCGCCAGCCGACGCGTTCGGCCAGCGCATAGAGCGCCCTGGCCGGCGCGCCCTTGGCGGCGAGCTGCTCCTGGATTCGCAGGTAGGCGCGCTCGTAGATGCGCGGCACCGAAATGAGGATCGTCGGCCGTATCGCCCGCATGTCTTCGGGCAGATGCGCGATCGACCGCGCGAACGCGACCGCGCTGCCCGCGGCGATCGGCAGATAATAGCCGCCGGTGCGCTCGAACGTATGGGAAAGCGGCAGGAACGAAAGGAACAGGTCCTCGGGATCAGGCGAGACGCAGCGCAGCACCGCGAGCACGTTGGCGACGACGTTGCGATGCGAAAGCATCACGCCCTTCGGCCGGCCGGTCGTGCCGGAAGTGTAGACGATCGCGGCCAGGGCTTCCGGGTCGGGCCAAGCCGCCGGCGCCTCCGGATTCGCGGCGGCCGTGGCGAGCCACGGCGCGGCGAGCGTCGTGCGCCCATCGGCCTCGCCCGGTTGACCGCCGGGCGCAAGGAGGACGATGCGCAGGAGGCTCGTCAGCTTCGCGACCTCGGGCGCCAGCCGCGTCCAATAATCGAGACTGTCGATGACGAGCATCGACGCGCCGCTGTCGTCGAGGATGTAGGCGACATTGCCGGGATTGTCGGTCGCGTGCAGCGGCACGACCGCGAGGCCGAGCGCGAGCGCGGCCTGATCGAGGCAGACGTAGGCAACGCTGTTGCCCATTACGGTGGCGATCCGCGAACCGGCGGGAAGCCCCTCCGCCGCGAGCGCCGCGCGCCAGCGCGCGACCTCGCCGTCGATCCGGCGCCAGCTCCAGTCGGTCCATGTGCTGACGCCATGGTCGAACTGGCGATAGGCGAGCGCGTCGGGCGTCGCCGCGACGCGGGCGGCGAAGATTTCGGGGAGGGTGCGCGCCTTCGCGATCGCGCCGTCGAGCGGCGCCGGCGCGTCGGGGCGCGGCGAAGTCAGGGTCATCGAGCGTTTCCAGTCCTGCGGTCTGCGCGGCGGCGGCATGCGTCGCCTCTTTCAATCAGAGTTTTGCGGTTCAGCCCCTCGATCGCGCACGGCCAGGCCGCGCCGCCGGGTCGCGATCCGCGGCCAGAGGCGTCGCTCGAGCGCCCCGCCCCGGTGTCCCCGGCGGGGGCCTTTCGTTCCGGAAATTTTTGGAAATTTATTTTCCCGGGCTTTGTGTGAACTCAAGCGGCTGCGAGAAAACGGAAACCGATTCGGGGCGGCGAGGCGGCGGGCTCGGCCGACCGCAAGCCCGCCCCGGAGGGCGCTCCTGGATCGCGAAAAGCCGGCGCCTCCGGCGTGACGATCTCTCCAGCCTCGGGCGGCTCGGGCGCCGCCGTTCCTCTCCTTCGTTTCGCCTGGCCCGGATTGGCCGTCGATCCATCGCTCATATTGGACCGGGGGAGGCGCCGGAGTCAAGCAAAATTCTGTAAAAGAGAAAACTGCGGGCCGCGGCGCAAGCCGAACGCGGCCATCGGGAACCGCTTGCCCCGCCAAGGCCAGGCGCCGCCTCGGGCCTCGATGCGCGCATCGGCCCGGTCGACGCCTATCGCCGCGCCGACGCCTCGGCCTCGCCCGCCAGGCGCGCGGCCTCCGTCCCGGCGATCCGGCCCATCGCGACCGCGCTCAGCAGGCCGTTTCCCGAGAGATAGCCGGCCGCGCTGGAGCCCGATACGCCCGCCGCGGCGCCGCCGGCCGCGAACAGGTTGGGCAGCGCCGTCCCGTCCGGCCGCAGCACGCCAGCGCGGGCGTCGACCGCGAGGCCGCCCTGGGTGTGGAACAGCGCGCCGGTGACGCGCACGGCGCGATAGGGCGGCGCGAGCGCGGGGAGCCCGGCGAAACGCCGGCCGAAGCGGTCGGCGCCCCCCTCCCGCTCGAAGCGCCCGACTTCGGCGAAGGTCTCGGCGAGCGCGGCCTCCGGCAGTTTCGTCGCGCGAGCGAGACCTTCGACGGTGTCCGCGCCGATCACCGCCCCCGCCGATTCCGCCTGGCGGAAATCCTCGAACTGGCGGGCGACGCCGGCGATCCGTTCGTCGAAGACGGAAAAGGCGGTTCCGCCCGGCCGCGCGAGCACCGCCGCCGCCTGTTCGGAATAGCCGAGGCTCTCGTCGGAGAACCGGCGGCCCGTCGAATCGACCTGGAAGCCGCCTTCCATCATCGTCGCCCAGGTGATGAGGATCCCATGGGGATGGGCGACGGAGCCGTGGCCCTGGTAGGCCGACATGAAGCGCGTCAGGCCGCCGAGCCTTTCGCCCCACAGGACGGCGTCGCCGCGATTGCCGGGATGGCCGAAATAGAGCGCGTCGGCCATTTCGGGAATGTGCCGGCGCACCAGCGCGGAATCGCCGCCATAGCCGTTGCAGGCGAGAATCAGCGCCCGGCAGCCGATCCGCTCGAAGCTGCCGTCGGGCCGCTCGACGCGCAGCCCACCGACCGTCCCGTCCCGCTCGGCGTAGAGGGTCGTCGCGGTCGCTTCGCAGAGAATCGACGCGCCCGCCGCGCCCGCGGCCTCGCGCAGCCGGTCGATCAGCTCGGCGCCCGAGCGCGAGGGCAGCCCGTGCATGCGGCGCGCCCGATGGCCGGGATAGTCGAAATCAGCGACGACCGAGAACGGCAGGCCGTAGGCGTCGGCGAGCCATTCGAGCGCCGGGCCGGCCGAGCGGGTCAACGCGGCGACGACCGCGCGGTCGGCCTCGTCGCCGGCCTTGCGCTGGATGTCGGCGGCGAACCGCGCCGGATCGTCGGATATGCCGAGCGCGCGCTGGAAGCGCGTCCCCGCGGCGGGGATGAGCCCCGCAGACAGCGCGGTCGAGCCGCGCGGGACGGAATCGCGCTCGATCACGACGACCTCGGCGCCCGCCTCGCGCGCCGCCAGCGCCGCGCAAAGCCCCGCCGCGCCGGCCCCGACGATCAGCACCGGCACGTTCGTTTCGAAGGCGACGCCGGCGGCGTCCTCGACGGCGCTCATCGCGCCCCCAATCCCGCAATCGCCTCGGCGATCGACGTCACCGAAGCGACCGGGCGGAGCGCGGCGACCGCCGTCTCGTGGATTTCCGGCGAGAAGGCGGCGCAGCCGTCCGCGAGCAGCACGGTCTCGATGTCGCGCCCATGGGCGTCGCGCACGGTCGAGGCGACCCCGCCGTTGGTGACGATTCCGGCGACATAGAGCTTGTCGATTCCTGCCTTGCGCAAAGCCCATTCGAGCCGCGTCATGTAGAAGGCGGAATAGGCGACTTTCTCGACCGACAGATCGGCGGGCGCGAGCTCGTCGACCAGGGCGTGGCCCCAGCCGCCCGGCGCGAAATCGCCCTTGGCCAGAAACGGCCGCGTCGCTTTCAGGTGCGGCGAGATCAAGGGCTCGCCGCCCCGCGCGGGGACAAGCGTGAACAGGGTGGCGACGATCCAGCCGCCTTTGGCGCGCACGAGATCGACGAGCGGCTTGAGGCGCCCCGGGACCGCCGCGATCTCGGCCGCGGTCTGGCCGGCGCGGCCATAGGCGCCGTCGGGATGCAGGAAGTCGTTCTGCAGGTCGCACAGCAGCACCGCGGTCCGTTCGATCGGGGTCGGGCGGTCGCTCATGCCGGGGTCCTTTCGATGACGAGATTGCCGAGCCGGTCGACGCGCGCGGCGAGGCCGGGATCGACCACGGTGGTCGCATCGGGCTGCTCGAGCACCGCCGGACCCTCGACGACGGCGCCGACGGGCAGGTCGAGCCGCGACCAGATCGTCGCTTCGCGCCAGCCGCCCGCGAACCAGACCGGCCGCGCGCCGAGCCGCGCCGCCGCGCGCGACAGTCCGGCCGCCGGCGCCAGCGCGGCGAGATCGAAGGCGGGACGGCGTCCGATCGCGGCGCTGCGCAGCGAGACGATCCGGATGGGAATGCCGGGCAGCAGCCGGCTGAACTGTTTCCGGTAGGCGGTCTCGAAAGCCGCGCGCACGAGCGCCTCGTCGACCGCGACCCCGTCGGCGCCCGGCGGCGTCGGCAGCGACGCGCAGACGGTGTGGGTCTGGCCCTGATAGTGCATGTCGAGCTCGAACACGACATCGATGCGCTCGACCGCGACGCCCGCCGCATCGACGACGGCTCTGGCCTCGCGCCCCGCCTGCGCCATCCGCGCGCCGAGCGCGGCGGCGTCGAGCCCGGCGAGATCGAGGTTCACGGTCAGCACCTGGTCGTGCCGGATATCGGCGATCACGCAGCCGAGCGCGCTGGTGATGCCGGGAAAGCGCGGCACGATCGCGCAGGACAGGCCGACCTCGCCGATCAGCGCGCCCGCATGCAGCGCGCCGCCGCCGCCGAAGGGCATGATCGCGAAACGGCCGGGATCATGGCCGCGCTCGATCGAGACGAGCCGGATCGCGCCCGCCATCCGCGCATTGGCGACGCGAACGATCGCCTCGGCCGCCGCGACCGCGTCGAGGCCGAGCGGCGCCCCGACATGGGCCGCGATCGCCGCCTGCGCCGCCGCCACGTCGAGCCGCTTCTGCACGCCGCCGATCGGCCGCTCGGCGTTGATGCGGCCGAGCACGACATTGGCGTCGGTCAGCGTCGGCCGCGCGCCGCCGAGCCCGTAGCAGACCGGACCCGGACGCGAGCCGGCGCTTTCCGGCCCGACCTGCAGCAGGCCGCCCTTGTCGACATGGGCGATCGAGCCGCCGCCGGCGCCGATCGTCGAGATCTCGATCATCGGGGTGCGGATGACAAGGCCGAAGTCGATCGTGGTCTGCGCGGCCAGCGTCGATTCGCCGTCGGCGATCAGCGAGACGTCGAACGAGGTGCCGCCGAGGTCGGCGGTGACGACATTGGCGAAGCCGGCCGCGCGCGCGATCGCGCCAGCGGCGATCACGCCGGCGGCGGGTCCCGAAAGCGCGGTGCGCACCGGCAGCCGCCGCGCCGTCCGCGTCGACATGACGCCGCCATTGGACTGCACGATGTGGAACGGCCCTGCGAACCGCTCGTCGGCGAGCGCGCCGGCGAGCTTGTCGAGATAGGCGCCGACGACCGGCTGCAGATAGGCGTTGATCGCGGTCGTCGAAGCGCGTTCGAATTCGCGGATTTCGGGCAGGATTTCCGACGAGGTCGCGACATTGGCGTTCGGCCAGACCGCCTGCGCGGCCGCCGCCGCCGCGCGCTCGTTGGCGGAATTGGCGTAAGCGTTGACGAATACGATCGCCAGCGCCTGCGCGCCCGCGGCGACAAGCGCGCGCGCCGCCTCGGCGACTGCGGCGGGATCGACCGCCTGCCGGATCGTCCCGTCGGCGAGCGTGCGCTCGTCGACCTCGAGCCGCAGGTCGCGGTCGACCAGCGGGGTGAAATCGCCCCACAGGCCCCAGGTGCGCGGCCGGTCGCGCCGGCGCATCTCGAGCACATCGCGGAAGCCGCGCGTGGTGATGAGGCCGACGCGGGCGCCCTTGCGCTCGAGCAGCGCATTGGTGCCGACCGTGGTGCCGTGGACGATCGAGCCGAGTTCGGCGATCGGTCCGAGGCGCCGAAGCCCTTCGACGAAACCGGTCGCCTCGTCGCCGCGATTCGACGGCGCCTTGGCGGTGCGGTAGCGCCGCTCCGCCTCGTCGAACCAGAACAGGTCGGTGAAGGTGCCGCCGACGTCGACGCCGACGATCGCGCGCGGACGCGGGCTCACGACGCGCCTCGGGCGCGCAGCGCCGCGGTCGCTGCGGCGTCCAGCGCGCCATCGGGCGCGACGGCGACGCCATATTGGTCGCGGGCGGCGCCCGCCGAAACATAGCCGAGCCGCACGTCGCGCGCGACGCGCCCCGGCTCGCGCCGGCGCGGATCGCCCCAGCCGCCGCCGCCCGGCGTCTCGAGCCGCACGCGCCGCCCGCGCGCGATCCTGATATCGGTGACCTTGGAGACGAGCGGCGGCGTGGCCTCGCCGGTCGCGGTCTGCCAGACGAAGCGATTGAGCGCCGCCGGGCCGCCGCCATCGACGCCGAACGGCGGAAAGCGGCCGCGCTCGCCGAGCAGGAAGGCCTCGGCGCCGCCCTCGGCCAGCGCCTCGATCTCGTAGATGGCGCCGAGGCCGCCGCGGTGCAGGCCGGCGCCGGCGCTGTCGGGGCGCAGCGCCCATTGCGTGAACAGCACGGGATAGGCCGCCTCGAGGATCTCGGCCGGGGGGATCGTCGCCATCGAGATCGGGTTGTTGCCGTGGCTGAGCCCGTCGGTCTGCGGATTGCCGCCGAGGCCGCCGCCGAAGAAGCAGAACATCACCCAGCGCTGGCCATTGGCGCGATAGCCGGCGAGCGACACCGCGTTGATCGTGCCGAACGGCGCCGCCGTCCCCTGCCCGGGCATCGCCTGCGCGAGCGCGCCGAAGACGACGCCGATGACGCGCAGGATCGTCTCGGTGTAGCCGCCGACCGGCTTGGGCCAGGAGACGCCGAGCAGCGTCGTGTCGGGGATGACGAAATCGATCGGCGCGAGGCAGCCCGCATTGGCGGGCACGTCGACAAAGACATGCTTCAGCGCGACATAGCAGCAGGCGACGGCGGTCGAGCGCGCGATGTTGAGCGGCCCCGCGCAGGGCGCCGACGAGCGCGAGAAATCCAGCCGCATCCGGTCGCCGGCGATCGTCAGATCGAGCGCGATCGTGAGCCGGTCGTCGGTGACGCCGTCGTTGTCGAGATAGTCCGTGAAGGAAAAGCGCCCGTCCGGCAGCGCCGCGATGTTCTCGCGCATCAGCGCCTCGGCGCGCCGCGTGAAGGCCTCGAGCGCGGCCGACACCGTCGCCTCGCCATAGTCGTCGAGCACGGCGGCGAGCCGGCGCTCGCCGAGGTCGAGCGCGTTGAGCTGGCCGTTGAGGTCGCCGAAATTCGATTGCGGAACCCGGCTGTTGGCCGACAGGATGGCGACGATGTCGGCGTTGAGGACGCCGCGCGCGATCAGCTTGACCGGCGGGAAGCGGACGCCCTCCTGCAGGCTCTCGGTCGCGCTTGCGTTGAAGCCGCCCGGCACATTGCCGCCGATGTCGAGCCAGTGGCCGACCGAGGCGAGCCAGCAGAAGAGTTCGCCGCGCCGGAACACCGGCCGCACCAGCCGGAAGTCGTTGAGATGGGTGCCCCCCGCGTAGGGGTCGTTGAACAGGAAGGTGTCGCCCGGCGCGAGGCCGCCGTCGCGCGCGACCTTGTCGATCACCGCCTTGACCGCGAAGGCCATGGCGCCGACGAAGATCGGCAGGCCGGTCGTCCCCTGGACCAGCGTCGCGCCGGTCTGCGCATGATAGAGGCCGTGGCAGGCGTCATGCGCCTCGGCGATGATCGGGTTGAACGCCGAGCGGTAGAGCGTCGCGTCCATCTCGTCGGCGATCTGCTCGAGCCGGCCCTTGAGGATGGCGAGGGTGACGGGATCGAGCGCGCTCATCGGCCGCCCTCATAAGCGCGCCCGCGCGCGAGCGTTTCGGGCGTTCCGAGGAGATCGTTGAGCGCGGTGAAATCGAACATGCGGGCGCGGAAGGCGTCGGTCACGCCGTCGCGCGCGAGCACGCGGTAGAAGTCCTGGGCGGCATGAGCGAGCGCGCGCACGATGGCGCCGGGAAAGATGACGAGCCGGAAGCCGATCGCCTCGAGCGCCGGCCCCGACAGGATCGGGGTCTGGCCGCCCTCGACCATGTTCGCCATCAGCGGGACGCCGCCGCCGAGCGCCGCCGCGAGCGCCGCGAGCTGGCCGCGGTCGCGCGGCGCCTCGACGAACAGGACATCGGCGCCCGCCTCGGCATAGGCCCGCGCGCGCGCGATCGCGGCCTCGAATCCCTCGACGGCGAGCGCGTCGGTGCGGGCGATGATCAGCGTCTCCCCGCTGCGGCGCGCGTCGGTCGCCGCGCGGATCTTGCCGGCCATTTCGGCCGCCGCGATCACGCTCTTGTCGGCGAGATGGCCGCAGCGCTTGGGAAAGGTCTGATCCTCGATCTGGATCGCCGCGGCGCCCGCGCGCTCGAACAGCCGCACCGTCCGCTGGACGTTCAGCGCATTGCCGTAGCCGGTGTCGGCGTCGACGATGACCGGCGTCGCCACGCGCTCGCAGACATGGGCGAGCGTATCGGCGGCCTCGCTCATCGAGACGAGGCCGATGTCGGGCTGGGCGAGGCGGGTATAGGCGATCGCGGCGCCCGAGAGATAGAGCGCCTCGAAGCCGGCGGCGGCCGCCAGCGAGGCCGTCAGCGCATCATAGACGCCGGGCGCGAGAAGGACGCCGCCCCGCGCGAGACGCCGCTTCAGCGACAACGCCTCCCCGCTCGCATTCGCCTTCCCCGATGGAGCCTCGACGGTGTCGGCCATGATCACATCCCAAGGTAGGTTTTTTCGAGCTGCGGATTGTCGGCGAGATCGTCTGCGCGCCCCGAGAGCGTGATGCGGCCGTTCGCCAGGACATAGGCGCGGCTCGCGATCCCGAGCGACTGGACGACGTTCTGTTCGACGAGCAGGATCGTCAGCCCCTCCTCGCGCAGGCGGCCGATCAGGGCGAACAGCTCCTCGACCAGCAGCGGCGACAGGCCGAGCGAGGGTTCGTCGAGAATCAGCAGGCGCGGCTCGCCCATCAGCCCGCGGCCGATCGCGAGCATCTGCTGCTCGCCGCCCGACAGCGTGCCGGCCGCCTGCCGGACCCGCTCGCGCAATCGCGGGAACAGCGCGAACACCTTTTCGAGATTGGCCGCCCGCCGTGGCTTCGCGCGCCGGTAGCTGCCGAGTTCGAGATTCTCGCGCACATTCAAGTCGGGGAAGATGCGCCGGCCTTCGGGCACGTGGATCAGCCCGGCCGCGACGATTTCCGGCGCCGCGAGGCGGTCGATGCGCCGGCCGTCGAAGACGATCTCCCCGGCGCTCGCGCGCAACACGCCCGACAGAGTCTTGTTGAGCGTGGTCTTGCCGACGCCGTTGGAGCCGAGCACGGCGACGATCTCGCCGGACGCCGCTTCGAGATCGAGACCGCGCAGCACCGGCGTCTCGCCATAGCCGGCGACGAGGCCGCGCACGGCGAGCAGCGGCTCAGCCATCGGCGGCCTCCCGCGCGGCGAGCCGGGCGGCGGCGCCGGCGCCGAGATAGGCCTCGATGACGAGGGGGTTGCTGGTCACGGCCGCGGGCGACCCGGCGGCGATGACCCGTCCCTGCGCGAGGACGAAGACGTGGTCGCACAGGCTCATCACGGCCTGCATGACATGCTCGACCATCAGCACCGCGACCCCGGCGCGGCGGATGTCGCTGACGATCGGGACGACATCGCGGATCTCGGACGGGTTGAGGCCGGCGAGCACCTCGTCGAGCAGCAGCAGCCTGGGCTCGGTGGCGAGCGCGCGCGCGAGTTCGAGCCGCTTGCGGCCGGCGATCGTGAGGCCCGCGGCGGGCGCGTCGAGGCTGTCGGCGAGCCCGACGAGCGCGGCGACCGCCGTGGCCTTTTCGAGCGCGGCGCCGCGACGCGCGTGCCTGAGATGGGCGCCGACCGCGATATTCTCGCGCACGCTGAGGCCGCCGAACGGCTGGACGATCTGGAACGTGCGCGCGATGCCGAGCGCGGCGCGGCGGTGCGGCGCCAGGCGAGCGATTTCGGCGCCCTCGAACAGGATGCGCCCGCCCGTCGGCGCCTCGAAGCCGGAGATCAGCGAGAACAGCGTCGTCTTGCCGGCGCCGTTGGGGCCGATCAGGCCGACGATCGCGCCCGCCTCGACTTCGAGCGAGGCGGAATCGACCGCGAGCAGGCCGCCAAAGCGCTTCGAGGCGCGCTCGACGACGAGCAGCGGCGCGCTCATGAGGCCGCCCGCAAGGCGAGGCCGCGTCCCAGGCGAGCCGCCAGCCCGCGCAGGCCCTTCGGCGCGAAGGCGATCGCGAGAATCAGCAGCGCGCCATAGAGCGCGACGTCGAAGCCGGGAATGCGGCCGGTCGCCGCCTTGGCGCCCTCGGCGAGCCCATGCAGCGCGAGCGCGCCGATCACCGGCCCGAACGCCGTGCCGAGGCCGCCGATGATCGGCGCCAGCAGCGCCTCGACCGAGACGCTCGCGCCATAGGCGATTTCGGCATTCACGTAGAGAAAATATTGCGCATAGAACGCGCCCGCCGCCGCGGTGATCGCCGCCGACAGCGTGATCGCCTGCAGCTTCACCTTCAGCGTGTCGACGCCGAGCGCCTTGGCCGCATTCTCGTTCTCGCGGATCGCGACGAGATAGGCGCCGAAGCGCGAGCGTTCGAGCGCGCGCGTGACGACGAGGGCCAATGCGACGAGACCGAGCGCGATCCAGAAGTAGACCGCGCGGCTCGCGAACTGGAAGTTTTCCGGCCGCGCGTCGAGCTTCAGCAGCGTCCCCGCGGCGCCGCCGGCGAACGGCGAGGCGTTGGCGAGGATGCGGAACACTTCGGCGAAGGCGAGCGTCACCAGCGCGAAATAGGAGCCCCTGAGACCGGAGCGGAAGCTGAGAAAGCCGATGATCGCGCCGACCGCGGCGCCGGCGCCGATCGCCGAAGCGAAGGCGATATAGGCGTTCACGCCGAAGCGGGCCTGCAGGATCGCGGTCCCATAGGCGCCGGTCCCGAAGAAGGCGGCGTGCCCGAACGAGAACTGGCCGCCGTAGCCGCCCAGGATGTTCCAGCCCTGGCCGGCGAGCGCGATCAGCAGCGCGAACACCATGCCATTGAGAACGGTGTTGGCCGAGGTCGCCAGCGGCGTCAGCGCCAGCAGCCCGACGACGGCGAAGATCGGCGCATAGGCGCGCAGGCGCTCGATTGCGACGCCGGTCAAGCGCGCGCCCCGAACAGGCCGGTCGGTCGCAGCAGCAGCGCGAGAATGAAGATCACGAAGACGCCGAGCTGGCCGAGGCTCTCGCCGAGATAGAGGCCGCCGAGGCTCTCGACGACGCCGATGAACAGCCCGCCGATCATCGCCCCGGGCACCGACCCCATGCCGCCGAGCACCACCGCGGTGAAGGCGACGAAGACATAGGCGTTTCCCGCGCGCGGCTGCACATAATAGCTCGGCAGGAGGACGCAGGCGGCGATCGCCAGACAGGCCGCGCCGACCCCGAAGGTGACCGCGTAGATATGGGGAACGTCGATGCCGACCAGCGCCGCGCCGAGCTTGTCTCTGGCGACCGCGCGGATCGCCTTGCCGGTGTCGGTGGCCGTCAGCAGGCCCCAGAGCAGAAGCGCGACCAGGCAGGCCGCGGCGAAGGCGATCACCCGCGGGGCGGGCAGGAACACGAAGCCGAGATCGACCGAGGAGAATCCGTAGGGAACGTCGATCGTGCGGGTGTCCGAGCCGAAGGCGGCGAGCATCGCATTCTCCAGGAGAATGGCGATTCCCAGGGTGACCATCAGCGTGTTGCTGTCCTCGCCGTGGCTCGCCGGGCCGATGACGAGCCGCTGCGTCGCATAGCCGAGCGCGAAGAACAGCGGCGCGAGGCCGAACGCCGCGACGAGCGGATCGACGCCCGCCTGGTCGGCGAAGAAGGCGGCGAACATCGCCGCGGTCAGGATCGCGCCATGGGCGAAATTGATGATGTGCAGCACGCCGTAGACGAGCGTCAGCGCCACCGAAACCAGCGCATAGACCGCGCCCGTGAGCAGGCCGTTGATCAGGGCGGCGACGACGATGTCGGGCGCGAACATCGCGTCACGCGAGCCGGGCGGAGGCTTGCGCCTTGCGCAAGCCGGCCATCAGGCCGGGACCGGGAAGATCGGCTTGGCGTCGGCGAAAGCGTCGGGGAAGATCACCTTGATGTCGCCGCCCTGCACCTGGGTGTTGACGGGCGCGGCGCCGACATTCTGGCCGTCGACGAACTTGGTCGGACCATAGGGCATGATATGGCCTGAGAAGGTGGAGCTCGCCAGCGCCTCGGCGATCTTGCCGCGGTCCGCCGAGCCCGCGCGCTCGATCGCGTCGGCGAGCAGCAGCACGGCCGAATAGTTGAGCGCGACATTGTAGGTGAAGAACTTGCCCATGCCGTCGACCTCCTTCTTCAGGGCGATCGCGGTCGCGTTGCGCGGGTCGTACCAGTGATTGGTGTCGATGACATATTCCGCCGCCTCGGGAAATTCCTTCACGAACCGGTAGTTGGACGCGGCGCCGTTCAGCACCGCGAAAATCGCCTTCGGCCTGATGTGCTGCTGCTGCATCGTCCGTGCGAGCAGCACGAACTCGCCGTAGTAGCTCGACGGGATGACGAGATCGGGGTTCTTCGCCTTGATCTGCAGCGCGATGTTCGACATGTCGCGCGAGGGCGTGGGATGGGCGATCGAATCGAGCACCTCGAAGCCGCGCTTCGGCAGTTCTGCTGCGAGCAGGGCGGCGAGGCCCGTGCCGAACAGTCCGTCCTCGTGGACGAGCAGGATCGTCTTGACCGGCTTGCCCGCGCCGTCGTTGAGCTTGACGAGATTGTCGAGCGCCTGGGCGCTGACGATCGACGCGCCCGGGGCGAAGCGAAACGTGTTCTTGAGGCCCCGGCTGACGATCTTGTCGTTCACGCCGACATCGACGATGTAAGGAAGGTCGTAGCGCGACGCGGCCTGGCTGGCGGCAAGGCAGATCGGGCTCGCGAAGCCGCCGACGATCGCGCTGACGCCGTCGGCGTTCATCCGCTCGACCTCGCTGACGCCGCCCTCGGGCGTCGATTGGGCGTCGCCCTTGTCCGCCTCGAGCGGCGCCCCGCCGAGCGCCTTGAGGCCGCCGGCGGCGTTGACCGCCTTGATCGCGAGATCGGCGCCGAGCTGGCCGGCCTGGCCGTCGAAGGCGAGCGCCCCGGTCAGCGGCTGGAGAATGCCGATCTTGACGCTCGCGGCCTGCGCGCGCACCGCACCCGGGGCGGCGAACGCGCCCAAGGCGAGGCCGGCGCCGAGCTTGAGCGCGTCGCGGCGGGTCTTAGCGGCTGCGGAACTGGTCATGATCGTTTCCCTTTCTGGCGGCGCGCGTCGGCCGCGCGCCCGGTGGATTCGTCGTCGATCGAAGATTTCGGGGCCGCCTCGCCGCGCGCGCTCGTGGTCCAGCGCCGCCCGCCGTCGACGCCGGTCCGCAGCAGCTCGATCCGCAGCGCGTAGCGGTCGGGCCGGTAGAGCGCCCGCAAATGCTCCACCCCGCGCCCCTGAGCGTCATAGACGACCCGCGTCAGGGCGATCAGCGCCGACCCGACCGCGATTTCGAGCGCCGCGGCGACCTCCGGCGCGGCGAGCACGGCGCCGATCTCCTGGCTCCCTCGATCGACCGCCACGCCCGAGCGCTCCAGCAGGGCGAGCAGCGGCTCGGCGGCGAGATCGCGCTCGGAATAGGTGCGCCCGATGGATTCAGGGACATGGGCGGTCAGATGGGAGAACGGCTCGCCGTCGATGATGCGCACGCGCACCGAACGCTGCGCCGGCTCGCCGGCGGCGAGGCCGAGCGCCTCGGCGACCGCCGCCGGCGGCTGCTGGTAGCCGAAGGCGAGCAGGCGGACGTCGGTCGAGCGGCCCATCTCGATGAGGCTGCCGAGCGCATCGGCGAAATCGGCGACCATCGGTCGCGCCGGCCGGCGCGCGGCGACGAAGGTGCCGGCGCCCCGGCGCCGGTCGATCAGGCCCTCGCGCTCGAGTTCGGCGAGCGCGCGACGCACCGTCATGCGCGCGACATGGTGTTCGGCGGCGAGCGACTGCTCGCCGGGCAGCGGAGCCCCGGCGTCGAGCGGGCCGCCGGCGATATGGGCGCGCAGGGCCAGATAGACCTGGCGCGCCTTGGGAAGTTCGACGCCGACCAAAGGGAACTCGCTGACGAGGCTTTCAATTGTCTAGCTTATAAGACAACATGTGGCTGTCAACCGGCGGTCCCAGTGGGTCCGCCGCCAAGCCGGGAGCGCGCGACGGTCATGAGCCGCACCATCGTCGACAAGCTGTGGGACGCCCATGTCGTCACCACGCGCGAAGATGGCGTGAGCCTGCTTTGGGTCGACCGCCACCTCCTGCACGAGGGATCGTTCCTGTCCTTCGACCAGCTCGCACGCCGGGGCGCCGCCGTCGCCCACCCCGAACTGACGATCGGGATCGCCGACCACTATGTGCCGACGCGCGGCCGCGCCGCCGGGCTCGCCGATCCCGACACCGCCGGCATGATCGCCCAGCTCGGCGACAATGCGCGGCGCCACGGGCTGCGGCTGATCGGGCTCGACGATCCGCGCCAGGGCATCGTCCATGTCGCGATTCCGGAGCAGGGCCTGACGCTGCCGGGACTGACGGTGGTGTGCGGCGACAGCCATACCTCGACCCACGGCGCCTTCGGCGCCTATGCGTTCGGGATCGGCGCCTCCGAGGTCGCCCATGTCCTGATGACCCAGACGATCTGGCAGAAGAAGCCGAAGCGCATGCGCATCGCGGTCGACGGCGCGCTGGGTCCCGGGATCGGGGCCAAGGACATCGCCCTGACGATCATCGCGCGCATCGGCGCCGACGGCGCGCAGGGCTGCGCGATCGAATATGCGGGCTCGGCGATCCGCGCGCTGTCGATGGAAGGCCGCATGACCCTGTGCAATCTTTCGATCGAGGCGGGCGGCCGGCTCGGCCTGATCGCGCCCGACGAAACGACTTTCGCCTGGCTGCGCGACAGGCCTTTCGCGCCGCAGGGCGACGCGTTCGACGCGGCGGTCGCGGATTGGCGCGCGCTCGCCGGCGACGCGAGCGCCGAATTCGACCGCGAGGCGGTCTTCGAAGCGCGCGAGATCGCCCCGACCGTCACCTGGGGCGTCAGCCCCGAACAGGCCGGCCCGATCGACGGCGCGATCCCCGACCCCGCCGACATCGCCGACGAGAGCCGGGCCCAGGCGGCGCGCGACGCGCTCGCCTACATGGATCTGCGCCCCGGCATGTCGCTGAGCGCGATCCGCATCGACCGCGTGTTCATCGGCTCCTGCACCAATGCGCGCATCGAGGATCTGCGCGCCGCCGCGGCCGTCCTCGCCGGCCGCAAGGCGATCGTGCCGGGACTCGTCTCGCCTGGCTCGTCAGGCGTCAAGCGGCAGGCGGAGGAGGAAGGCCTCGACCGCGTGTTCCGCGACGCCGGACTCGAATGGGCTGATTCCGGCTGCTCGATGTGCGTCGGCATGAACGGCGACGTCGTCCCGCCCGGCGAGCGCTGCGCTTCGACGACCAACCGCAACTTCAAGGGCCGCCAGGGCCCCGGCGCGCGCACCCATCTGATGTCGCCGGCGATGGTCGCCGCCGCCGCCGTGACCGGTCATCTGACCGATGCGCGCACCCTTGTGGGCGGACACTGAGGGGGGCCGCCGATGGAGCCGCTGAAGACGATCGCGACCCCCGCCATTCCGCTCGCGCTCGCCAATGTCGACACCGACCAGCTGATCCCCGCGCGCTTCATGAAGCGGCCGCGGGCGGCGGGCTACGGCCCCTTCCTGCTGCACGATCTGCGCGAGAGCGCCGTCGCGCGCGGCGGCGTCGACCCGCTCGGCGACCCGCGACACGCCGGCGCGGCGATCCTCGTCGCGCGGCGCAACTTCGGCAGCGGCTCGTCGCGCGAGGCCGCAGTCTATGCGCTCGCCGATTTCGGCCTGCGCTGTATCGTCGCGCCGAGCTTCGGCGACATATTCGCCTCGAACGCGGTCAAGAACGGCATGCTGCCGGCGCGCGTCGCCGAGGCTGATGCGGAGGCGCTGCTCGCCTCGCTCGCGTTGATCGAGGGACGCGGCGTCGCGATCGATCTCGCCGCGCAGACGATCGCCGTCGGCAATCTGGTCGTGTCCTTCGCGATCGATCCGGTGTGGAAGACCCAGCTCATGAACGGCTGGGACGACATCGATTTGACCCTCGCCGAGACGCCCGCGATCGCGCGATTTCGCGCGGCGGATGCGAACCTGCGGCCCTGGGCGCGCCTGCCCGGCTGAGGCCGGCGGGCGAGTTCACGAAGACGCGACCTGCGCGCGCAGGACGGCGGCGACGTCGACCGCCGCCTCGGTGCGGCGCGCCAGATCGAGATCGGCGAGGATATGGTCGAGATGCTCGGCCATCAGCCCGGCCGCCCGCTCGCCGTCGCCGGCTTCGAGGGCGCCGAGGAACTGCACGTGATCGTCGTGGCCGCACGCCGAAGCGGCGCCGCGGCCGTAGAGCGCGATCACCAGCGAGGTCCGCGAGATCAGGCCGCGCAGGAATGTGGTCAGCACGCCCTCGCCACAGACGGCGGCGACCGCGAGATGAAAGGCGCCGGAGAGGCGAATGGCGCCGGGGCGGTCGCCGCGGCTCATCGCCGCGCGCTCGTCCTCGAGGATCGCGCGCAGCGCGGCGACATCGGCCGGACCGATGCGGCGCGCGACCTCGCGCGCGATCGCCGATTCCACCAGCTTGCGGCCCCCGAACACGTCATGCGCGTCGGCGACAGTCGGCGCCGAGACGAAGGCGCCACGGTTGCGCGCGAGCGTCACGATGTGATCGTGCGCAAGCGCCTGGAGCGCGCTGCGCACTATGGTCCGGCTGGCCCCGAACACCGCGCCGAGCTGCTCCTCGGTGAGTTTGGCGCCGGGCGGCAGCCTGTGTTCGACCACGGCTTCGCGGACGCTGGCGTAGATCCGCGCCGCCCGGCCGTCGCCCGACCCGGCTCGCGGCGCCGGCGTCGCCGCGCCGGCCCGATCGGAAATCGCTGTCGCGGACATGCGAGACGCGCCCCCCTCTCGTCGCACGATTCTTTCACGCATCCGGCCGGGGCGCCAATCCATTTTGTATACAATCGCGCTGAAATTGTGAACAACGGCGCCCAATAAATCGGCTCGTCGGTCCCTTCCCTGCGCGTTGGACCGGACCGTCCGCGGTCGCGCTCGCCTCGTTCCGACGCCCTTGCAGGGCCGGCAGGCCGCGCGCCGCCCTTGGCACGGCCCTTGCTAAACCGTTGCCAGGATCACCCGTCGCCATGTGAGGCTATGCTGCAACAGGCCAACCTCGAACTCATCAAAGTGACGAAGCGCTACGGCGCGACCACGGCCGTCGACGCGATCGATCTGCGCGTCGGCGCCGGCGAATACTGCTGCCTGCTGGGGCCTTCGGGCTGCGGCAAGACTTCGACCCTGCGCATGATCGCCGGCCATGAGAGCGCGAGCGAAGGCGACATTCTCATCGGCGCGAGCAACGTCACCGATCTCGCGCCCGCCAGGCGCGGCACCGCGATGATGTTCCAGAGCTACGCCCTGTTTCCCCATCTCTCCTGCCTCGACAACGTCGCCTTCTCGCTGAAGATGCAGGGCGTCGCCAAGAAGACGCGCCACGCGAAGGCGATGGAGTTCCTCGGCCTGGTGGCGATGGAATCCTTCGCCGCGCGGGTGCCGGCGCAGCTGTCCGGCGGCCAACAGCAGCGCGTCGCGCTCGCGCGCGCGCTGATTACCAATCCACAAATCCTGCTGCTCGACGAGCCGCTCTCGGCGCTCGATCCGTTCCTGCGGGTGCGGATGCGCGCCGAGCTGCGCCAGATGCAGAAGCGGCTCGGGATTCCCTTCGTTCACGTCACCCATGGCCAGGATGAGGCGCTCGCGCTCGCCGATCTCGTGGTCGTCATGAACAAGGGCCGCATCGAACAGGCGGCGCCGGCGCGCGAGGTGTTCGAAAGGCCAGCCACCGAATTTGTCGCCCGCTTCCTCGGCGGCCACAATGTCATCGCCACGCCAGCCGGCCCGATCGCGGTGCGCGCCGATCGGCTTACGCTCGGCGGCGACGGCGCCGGCGTCAACGACACGCGGATGAACGCGGTCATACGCGGCATCGAATACCAGGGCACGCATTATCAGGTTGCGCTCCAGAACGGCGCCAATGCCGATCTGACCGCGACGGTCAGCGACGCGGCCTTCGCCGCCTCGCCGCTGTCGGTCGGCGACAACGTCGCCGTCCGATGGGCCGACGAGGATATCCATGCACTTTCCCCGGCGCCTTGATACGCAGGGGTTTCAAGAGGAGAGGTCTATGTCGAACAAGCATACCAGCAAGGGAGCCGGCGTTTCTCGTCGCAGTCTGCTCAAGGGCGCCGCAGGACTCGCGGGCGCCGCCGCCGGCGCCGGTGCGATCACCGGTTTTCCCGCCGTCTGGTCGTCCGAGGAGAAGGTGCTGCGCTATCTCGGCACCGCCGTGAATCAGTCCGACGACATCACCAAGAAGGTGAAGGCCGACACCGGCATCACCATCCAGAACATCGTCGCGACCACCGACGACGTCACCAAGCGCGTCGCCACCCAGCCGAACTCGTTCGACATTCTCGACACCGAATATTTCAGCCTGAAGAAGCTGGTGCCGTCGGGCAACATCCTGGCGATGGACGCAAAGAAGATCAAGGAATTCGACAACATCACGCCGATCTTCACCAAGGGCCAGCTGCCCAACGGCAAGGTCATCGGCGACCAGGGCACCGCGCCCAAGAAGGTCATGTTCCTCGAGGGCCAGCACTCGACGAAGTTCTCGAAGACCCCGACCGAATGGGTCACGCTGATCCCGACCGTCTACAACGCCGACACGCTCGGCATCCGTCCCGACCTCATCAAGCGCCCGATCTCGTCCTGGGCCGAGCTGCTGAACCCCGAATTCAAGGGCAAGGCGGCGATCCTCGACATCCCTTCGATCGGCATCATGGACGCGGCGATGGTCGTCGAAGCGACCGGAAAGTACAAGTACCCCGACAAGGGCAACATGACCAAGGCCGAGATCGACATGACGATGAAGGTCCTGACCGAGGCCAAGAAGGCCGGCCAGTTCCGCGCGTTCTGGAAGGACTTCAACGAGAGCGTCAACCTGATGGCCTCGGGCGAGACCGTGATCCAGTCGATGTGGTCCCCCGCCGTCACCGCGGTGCGCACCAAGGGCATTCCCTGCGTGTTCCAGCCGCTGAAGGAAGGCTATCGCTCCTGGGCGTCGGGCTTCTGCCTCTCGAAGGGCGTCACCTCCAAGCAGGCGGAGTGGGCCTACGAATTCGTCAACTGGTACCTGTCCGGCTGGGCCGGCGCCTATCTCAACCGGCAAGGCTATTACGCCGCGGTGCTCTCGACCGCCAAGGCCAACATGGAGCCCTACGAGTGGGCCTACTGGATGGAAGGCAAGCCCGCGGAGAAGGATATCCACGCGCCTGACGGTTCGCTGCTCGAGAAGGCCGGCGCCTCGCGCGACGGCGGCTCCTACGACGAGCGCATGGGCAACGTCGCCTGCTGGAACGCGGTGATGGACGAGAACGACTACATGGTCCGCAAATGGAACGAGTTCATCGCGGCGTGATCCCGACCGACGCGTAGGGGCTTCTCCCGCGGCCGCGGGAGAAGCGCGGGATGAGGGACGGGGCGCCTGTCCGGTCCTCATTCCACCGGTGTTTCGCAGACGTGGGCGAGGGGCCGCCGCCCTCCGCCCATGCGGGAGACATGAAACAAGAGATCGCAGGATGAGTCTCGTCGAAACTGCAACCCCCTCCGCCGCGACCCTTCCCCAGGGGGGAAGCGAAGTTTCGCCGAGCGCGCCGGCGCGAAAGCCCCAGGCGCGGGCGCCCCTCGACGCCCCCGGCGTTCGCGGCTGGATCCAGGCGATGCCGTTCGGACTGGTGTTCGCGGCGTTCTTCGTGCTTCCACTCGCCTTCGTGATCATGGTGAGCTTCTGGGATTACAACGACTACGAGATGATCCCGGCGTTCACCACTCGCAGCTACACGGAGAGCTTCGAGGGGTGCCTGACGCAACTGCCCGACCTGTGCACGATGCTGGCGACCTATCTGTCCACGGCGAAGTTCTGCCTGATCGTATGGGCTCTGACGCTCCTCATCGGCTTCACGGTGGCGTATTTTCTCGCCTTCTACGTGCGCAGCGCGACGACCCAGATGGTGCTGTTCCTCGTCTGCACCATCCCGTTCTGGACCTCGAACGTCATCCGCATGATCTCCTGGATTCCGCTGCTCGGGCGCAACGGCCTCGTCAACCAGTTGCTCTTGAGCGTCCACCTTGTCGATGCGCCGGTGGAGTGGCTGCTCTATTCCCAATTTTCGGTGGCGTTGGCCTTCGTGCATCTCTTCACCTTCTTCATGGTGGCGCCGATCTTCAATTCGATGATGCGGATCGATCGGCGCCTGATCGAGGCGGCCTATGACTCCGGCGCCAGCGCCTGGCAGATGCTGACCAACGTCATCGTGCCGCTCAGCAAGCCCGGCATCGCGATCGGCTCGATCTTCGTCGTGACCATCGTCATGGGCGACTACATCACGTTCAGCGTGATGGGCGGCGGCCAGATCGCCTCCGCCGGGAAGATCATCGCGACGCGTCTGAACGCCCTGCAGTTTCCGCCCGCCGCGGCGAGCGCGGTCATTCTGCTCTGCGCGACGATGCTGATCATCAGCGTGCTGAACCGGATCGTCGACATCCGCAAGGAGCTGTGATGAACGAGGGTCGCCCGCTCGCCTTCTACGGCCTCGCCGCCTTCTTCGGCCTGTTCGTGCTGTTCCTCTACGGCCCGATGATCGTCATCTTCATCCTGTCGTTCCAGGGCCCGACCGGCGGCCTGACCTTCCCGATGAACGGGGTGTCGCTGCACTGGTTCCACCGTCTCTGGGAGGGCGGCGGCATCGTCGACATCGCCGGCGCCTTCAAGCGTTCGCTGGCGCTCGGGCTGGTCGTGATGGCGCTGACGATCCTGCTGTCCCTGACTGCGGGCCTGGCGTTCCGCAAGAAATTCTTCGGCTCGAATGCGCTGTTCTACGTCGCGGTGGCGAGCCTGATCGTCCCCTCGATCGTGACCTCGCTGGGGATCGCGATCGAATTTCACGTCCTCGACGATCTCGTCAAGAACTACGGGCCGTCCTGGATCGCCGACGGCTACACGACCGCCATGGGCCAGTTCACCTCGGGCCTCGGCGCGCATCTGACCTGGACGTTGCCGTTCGGTCTGCTCGTGATGTTCGCGATCTTCAACCGCTTCGACGTCCGTTTCGAAGAGGCCGCGCGCGATCAGGGCGCGACGCCGTGGCAGACGTTGCGGCACGTCGTTCTGCCGATCATCCTGCCGTCGGTGATCGGCGTCGGCCTGTTCGGCTTCACGCTGTCCTGGGACGAGATCGCCCGCTCGAGCCAGACCATGGGCGAGCACAATACCCTGCCGATGGAATTGCAGGCGCTGACGACGACGGTGACCAACCCCGACATTTATGCGCTCGGCACCTCGACGACCGCGGTCTCGTTCGCGGTCATCGCGATCGCGCTGGTGTCGATTTCCATCCTGAACGCGCGCCAGGCGCGGCACGGCTCCGACGCCGGGCAGGCCTGAGGCGATGATGCGATTGTGGGTCGTCAATCCCAACACCTCCGTCGGTATGACCGAGCGGATCGGCGCGGCGGCGCGGGCCGCGGCGGGTGCCGGAACCGAGATCGTCGCCGTGAATCCTTCGAGCGGCCCCGTCTCGATCGAGGGCTATTTCGACGAGGCCTTCGCCGTGCCCGGCATGATCGAGGAGATCGTCAAGGGCGAGGCGGCGGGCGCGCAGGCCTTCGTGATCGCCTGCTTCGACGACACCGGGCTCGAGGCCGCCCGCTGCGCGGTCAGCGGCCCGGTGATCGGCATCGGCGAGGCGGCGTTTCACCTGGCCTCGCTGATCGCCCATCGCTTCAGCGTGGTCACCACGCTGTCGCGCTCGATCGCGCCGATCGAGGGCAATCTGATGAAATACGGGCTCGACCGCCGCTGCGCCCGCGTGCGCGCCTGCGAGGTGCCGGTGCTCGCGCTCGACGATCCCGCTTCCGGCGCGCGCGCCAAGCTTTCAGCGGAGATCGCGCGCGCCAAGGCGGAAGACCATGCCGAGGCGATCGTGCTCGGCTGCGCCGGCATGGCCGAACTCGCCGCTTCGCTCGCCCGCGAGCATGATCTGCCGGTGATCGACGGCGTCGCCGCCGCGGTCAAGCTCGCTGAGGCGCTCGTCGCGCTCGGCCATGCGACCTCGAAGCGCGGGCCCTACGCCGCGCCGCTCGCCAAGCGGTTCACCGGGGCCTTCGCACAGTTGGGCGCGTAGCCGATCGCGCGACCGGGGAGGCGACGATGCAATTCCACATGATCCCCGGCGCCCCGAAGCCGGTGGCGCCGTTCAGCCACGCCGTCGAAGCCGACGGCTTCGTGTTCGTCACCGGCCAAATGCCAGACACGCCAGCAGCTCCGGGCGCGTTGCCTGAAGGAATCGAGGCGCAGACACGGGCGACGATGGCCAATCTCGCACTCGTCCTGAAGGGCGTCGGGCTCGGCCTCGAACATGTCGTTATGGCGCGCGTCTATCTCAGGCGGTTTCAGGAGGACTACGCCGCGATGAACGCGGTCTACCGGACATTCTTCGCGCCGGACCAACTGCCCGCCCGCACCTGCGTCGGCGTGACCGGCCTCGCCTATGACGCGCGGATCGAGATCGACCTGGTCGCGCGGCGGCCGCAACCCGGAGGGCAGGCGTCGCCCGCCGCTCTTGCCGGCCAGGTCCCCCTCACATCTGATGGCCACCGGTGAACGGGACGAACGGAATGATCGCGCCGCCGTAGATGTCCGAGCGTGTGACCCGGGCCGCGCCGTCGGCGCCGGTCTGCTTGACCGCCTTGATCACGTGCTGCGCGCCCGGCGGCCCGACCGGGATGACCATGACGCCGTCGGGCGTCAGTTGCTGGAGCAGCGCCGGGGGGATGTGGTCGATGCCGCAGGTGACGATGATCTTGTCGAACGGCGCCGCCTCTTCCCACCCGTAGTAGCCGTCAGCGCTTCTGGTGTTGATGACGCCGTATTCGCGATAGCCGCGCGCGATCAGCGAATCGTAGAGCGCGCGCGTGCGCCTGGCCAGCGCCGGGATGATCTCGATCGACCACAGCTTGTCGGTGAGGTTCGACAGATAGGCCGACTGGTAGCCCGACCCGGTGCCGATCTCGAGCACCTTGTCGCCGAGCTTGATGCCGAGCGCGTTGGTCATCCGCGCAACCGTGTGCGGGCCGGTGATCGTGACGCCGAAGCCGATATCGAGATGATGCCATTCATAGGCGCGCGAAAGGTTCTCCGTGGTCACGAACTCCTCGCGCGGCGTCAAGAGATAGGCGCGCTTGTCCGCCGCGTCCCAGACATCCTGATGCGCGACGAGCTGGAGGAAGCGATCGTAGCGCTGGCCGAGGAAGCCCGCGTCCTCGCCGCGCTTCTCGCGCATCCAGGCGACGAAGGCCCCGCGGCTGTTGGTCGGCGGCGTGATTTCGGGGCCCAGCGGCGTCGGCGCCTCGGCGCGCGCCGGCGAAGCGGCGCCGGCGAAGGCGGCGGCGATCGCGACGCCGGAGAGGAAATCACGTCGGTTCATGGCGATGCTCGCGAGGGCGGCGCGGCCGACCATCGGAAGCGCCCGCCGCATGATGCACACAAACGGATCCGGGGAGAAGTCTTCGGGCGGCGCCGCGACCGCGCCCGGCCTTGCGAGTCTCGAGCAACCCCCTCGGCCGAGTTCATTTCCCCCGCCGCCGGGACGACGCGGCCCGGGGCCGCGCGCTTTCGGGCCGGCGCGGGCCGGCTGCCGGCTCCAGGTCGGGGTCGACGCGGCGGCGCCATGAGCGCCGTCGAAACATTCGAGGATCGGGGCGGCGAGG